>NZ_JBQUZW010000019.1:0-6888 GCF_056313665.1 Lysobacter sp. DMC104
CTTCATGAGTTCTCCTTGGTCTGTCGAGGGTAGAGAACTCACCTCCCGGGCGGCTACATGATTCGTCTCAGGTCACCACCACCCTACTTCGAGCTGGCCACACAGGGCAGAATGGGATCCGGTTCTTTTGGAGCACAGCCGACATGCCCAGCGACGAAGACCGGATCCGCGCCCTCGTCGACACCTGGCAGGCCGCGACGCAGGCCGGCGACGTCGACACCGTGCTCAACCTGATGACCGACGACGCGGTGTTCCTCGTGCCCGGCCGCCCGCCGATGGACAAGGCGACGTTCGCGGAACTCTCGCGCGTGCCGCCCGGCGCACCGCGTCCGACGTTCGAGAGCACGTCCGAGATCATGGAGATCGAGGTCTCGGGCGACATGGCGTATCTGTGGAGCCGGCTTTCGGTGCGCGTGACGCCGCCCGGCGCGGATCAATCAATCGAACGCGCGGGCCACACGCTCACGGTGTTCCGGCGCGTCGACGGACAATGGCGACTCGCGCGGGATGCGAACCTGCTGGTCGTTGTGCCGCGCGAGAGCGCGTGAGGCCGCTGACGCGTGTTCCGCACCAGATGTCTTCACCCAGTCCGTGCTCCTGTGGGAGCGACGGAAGTCGCGACGGGCTATGGAAAGGCTTTCCGCGGTTTGTCGCGACTTCCGTCGCTCCCACAGGAGACGCACACCCCGTGGATGTGACGCATTCGGCGCAACTTGATCGACTTCAGAGATCGCGGCGGTCGCGAATCCCGCCGGTGGCGTTTACCGTGCGCCTTACGCCGCAGCCGCCGGTCGCAGCACCTGCACGATCATGCGCTCGGTGGCGTCGAGGTCGGGGACGAGGGCGACGTCGTCGTTGAACATCACGCGCAGGCGGATGCCCTCGGGCAGCGTCTCTTCGTGCGAGGTCGCGATGATCATGTTGTCGCGGGTGATGGTGACGAGGCGCGGGAAGCCCTGCGCCACCAGTGCGAAGTACGGCAGTTTGGGATCGCCGCCGAGCGCTTTCAGCACGATCATCTTGGTGCCGATGGCCGAGCCCGGGGTGTGCGTGCCGGCGATGCGCGCGAACGACACCAGCGGCAGGCGCCAGCCGCGCCAGCGGATCTGGCCCAGCAGCCAGTCGGGGACGTCGCCGATCGGGTCCGGGTCGGCGTAGGACAGCACCTCCACCGTCGCGGCGTTCGGCAGCAGCAGCTGCGAGCCGGCGATCTGGATGAGGACGCCTCGGATGTCGTTGACGTGCGGGCTGTTCACGGGTGCGTTGCCGTTCCGGAAAGGGGGTCAGCGGTCAGGATTGCGCGCGGCTGGGCCAGCGCGCGGCCAGACGGGAGGCGAGATCGGCGGGCAGGCCCGACACCGCGCCGCGGCGGCGCAGTTCGGCGCAGGCTTCGCCGTCGTAGCAGTCTTCGGGCGACTGCGCGACCAGCAGCGCACCGGCGGCGGACGCGGCCATCGCGGCGTCGATCAGCCGCGGGTCGCCGCCGCTGAGGAACACCAGTGCGGTACGGCCGGGCGCCAGCGTGGCAAACAGCTGCGCGCCCGGCGCCGGGTCGGCGATGAACGCCAGACCGTCGGCGCCCGGATGCACGTCGATGCCGTCGGGCAGGAAGTAGATCGTGCCCGGCGAGGCGATCGCACCGGCTTCGGCCAGCGCCACCGGCAGCACCGCCGCGCGCTCCATCTGCGCGACAAGGCGATCGTAGCGCCCGCCCTGCAGGTGCAGGCGGACCAGGACCACGGCCGGGAATTCGGCCGGCAGCGCGGCGAGGATCTGGCGGGTCGGATCGGGCCCGCCGAGGCCGGCTTCGATCACCACCGCACCATCGCCGGCGACGTCGAGGCCGAACCCGCCGCCGCCCTGCTGCTCGTCCATGTCGACCAGCGACAGGCCGGAGATGCGGGCTTCGAGCGCGGACAGATCGGCGGCGCGCGGAGTTTCGCGCGGCGCCTCGACCGGGGCGGCCGGTGCGTCGTCGGTGGCCAGCGACAGGCCCTCGAACGAGAACGTCGGCGGGACCAGCGGCGCGGCCGGGCCGCGCTCCGGCGCGGCGTCGACCGTGCGCGAGGCGGCTTCGGGGATCTGCTTCGCGGCCTCGATGCTGCTGGCGAACAGTTCCTCGAACGACAGCACGTCGGTCGGACCGGACGAACGCGGCAACGGCGACGGCGCGGGCGTGGCGGGCGTCGTGTCGGACGAGGTGGCATCGAACGATGCGAAGTCCGCTGGCGCGTCGAACGCGGCGGGCAGCGGATCGATCACCGCCGGCGCATCGGCCCCGGCGGCCGGCTTCGCGGACAGTTCTTCCAGGAAGAAGGCGTCGTCGTCGAAGCGCATCGGCGCGATCGCCGGCGCCGCGTCCTGTGCCGGCGTGGACGCGCTGTCGAGCGCGACCTCCTCGATCTCCAGGCCTTCGAAGGCGCTGGCGTCGAAGCTGCCGATGTCGAACGACGGCAGCGGCTTCGGCGCCGGCGGCGCTTCCAGCTCGACCGCATCGAAGACGATGCTTTCGAGCGTCATCGCTTCTTCGATGTCGTTGCCCTCGGCCGGGGCGACCGGCGCGGGCGCAGCGGGTTCGATGGGCTCCAGCGCGAAGTTGCCCAGCGCGGCGAACGGCCGCTCGGCGGCGGACGACTCGCGCGCGGGCTCCGGCGCGGCGGGCGCGACAGGCGCGTCAAGGTCGGCCAGTTCGAGGCCCGACAGGTCGAACCCGGACAGGTCGAAACCGGTGACCGTGGGCGGCGTTTCCGACGGCAGGGCCGGCGGCGCCGCGACCGGTTCGGCCGGCGGCGGGATTTCGATGGGCGGCAGCGGCGGCGGCGCGACGGGCGGGGCCGGCGGCGGAACGAACACGGGTTCGACCGGCGGCAGCGGCGGCGCCGGTTCGGCGGGCGGCGCCACCGGCGCAGGCGCAGGCACATCGGCCGGCGGCGACGGCGGTGCGACCTGCACGGCCGGTGCCGGCGTCTCGGCGGGCAGGCCATCGACCGGGACCTGCCCGGCGTGGGCTTCGGCCTCGCGCGCGAGCGCACCGAAGTCGTAGTCCGCATAAGCCGAAGCCGGCTTGGGCACGCTGCCCGGAGACGGCTGCAGGTCGTCATGCTCGACCTCGCCGCCGGGGGGCAGCACGTTGGAATCGCGGCGCAGCTTGGCCGACAGGTGGCGGACCCAGCGCGCGGCGTCCCAGCCGGCGCGGTGCGCGGCGAGGTCGGCCTCGTCGAAGATCACGGTCAGGTCGGGATCCGACAGCAGGCCGTCGAGGCGATCGAGCGCAGGCTCGATGCTCGGCTCCAGCGCGACGAGCACCGCCTCGGGCGCCAGCGCACGCAGCGCCGGCTCGTCGGTGTCAGCCGGGTCGGCGGCGATCAGCAGCGTCGCGCCGGCCTGGCGCAACGCCTCGGCGAGGCTGTCGGCGGCCTTGCCGGCACGCGCCAGCAGGACCACGCGCGGAGCGGCGGCGGCGAACTCAGGCATCGGACCTCACCGGCTCCAGCAGCGAGAAGACGTTGCGCATGAGTTCGTTCTCCTGGTACGGCTTGCCGAGATACCGGTCGACGCCGATGTCCATCGCGCGCTGGCGGTGTTTGTCGCCGGTACGCGAGGTGATCATGATGATCGGCACCTTCGCCAGGCGCGCGTCGGCCTTCATCGCGGTGGCCAGCTCGTAACCGTCCATGCGCGGCATTTCGATGTCGAGCAGCATCAGGTCCGGCACGACGTCGACCATGCGTTCCAGCGCGTCGAGGCCGTCCTTCGCGGTCAGCACCTCGAAGTTGTGGCGCTCCAGCACGCGGCCGGTGACCTTGCGCATGGTGATCGAGTCGTCGACCACCATGACCAGCGGCACCGCACGCTGTTCGACGGCCGGCGCTTCCTCGATCTCGACCGGCTGCGCGGCGAGACGACGCACCAGCGGCGCGACGTCGAGGATCACGACGACGCTGCCGTCGCCCATGATCGTGGCGCCGAAGATGCCGGGGATGGACGCGACCTGCGGACCGATCGGCTTCACCACGATTTCGCGGTTGCCGACGATCTGGTCCACGGTCACCGCGACGTGCAGGTCGCCCGAGCGGGTGAGCAGCAGCGGCATCTGCAGCTGGCCTTCGGCCTTCGCCGGCGTCTCGCCGACGAGCTTGCCGAGGTCGTGCAGCGCGTATTCCTCGTTGCCGTAGCGGTAGGTCGTGGCGCCGTTGGCGAGTTCGTCGCGCGGGATGCGACCGACGCCGCGGACCGAAGCGATCGGCACCGCGTAGGTGGTCTCGCCGATGCGCACGAACGCCGCCTGGGTGACCGCCAGCGTCTGCGGCAGGCGCAGGATGAAGTCGGTGCCCTTACCGGGTTCGGAGCGGATGTCGATCGTGCCGCCGAGCTGGCGGACTTCGCTGGACACCACGTCCATGCCGACGCCGCGGCCGGCGAGGCGGGTGACTTCCTCGGCGGTGGAGAAGCCGGGCTCGAAGATCAGCGCATCGAGCTGGGCGTTCGACAGCGTCATGCCCGGACGCACCAGCCCGCGGGCTTCGCCGCGTTCGCGGATCGCCTTGCGGTCGAGGCCGCGGCCGTCGTCGGTGATCTGCAGGACGACTTCCGACCCTTCCTTGCGCACCGCGATGACGACGACGCCCTCGGCGGGCTTGCCGGCGGCGGTGCGCTGGGCGGGCGATTCCAGGCCATGCGCGACCGAGTTGCGGAGCATGTGCTCCAGCGGCGCGGTCATGCGCTCCAGCACGTTGCGGTCGAGTTCGCCCTGCGCGCCGTCGACCTTCAGCTGCACCTGGCGGCCGGTGTCGGCGGCGGCCTGGCGCAGCACGCGGCGCAGGCGCGGCACGACGGTGTCGAACGGCACCATGCGGGTGCGCATCAGACCTTCCTGCAGCTCCGAGCTCACGCGCGACTGCTGCAGCAGCAGGGTTTCGTACTGCTGGGTCAGGTCGTCGAGCGTGGTGTGGAGGCTGCCAAGGTCGGTCGCGGTTTCGCTGAGCGCGCGCGACAGCTGCTGCAGGGTGGAGAAGCGGTCGAGTTCGAGCGGATCGAACGCGGCATCCGGCTTCTCGCCCTCGCGCTGGTAGCGGGCGATGATCTGGGCTTCGGTTTCGATTTCCAGACGGCGGAGCTGGTCGCGCAGACGCGCGGTGGTCTGCTCCATTTCGGAGGTGGCGCCGCGGAACGCACCGAGCTGCTGTTCGAGGCGCGAGCGGTAGATCGCGACCTCGCCGGCGTAGTTCACGAGGCGATCGAGCAGTTCGGCGCGGACGCGGACCTGTTCCTGATTGCCGCGCAAGCCGCCGTCCTCGTCGTCGCGATCGCCGAAGGTCATCGGCGCGGACAGCGGACGCAGGCCCGGCAGCGGCGCGTAGGTCGGCGCCTCGACGGCTTCCGGTTGCGCTTCGAGCGTGTCCTCGACGGCGACATCGGCCGTCGCGGCTTCGGCGACCGCCGGTTCCGGCGTCGCGGCCTCGACGTGCGTTGCCTCGACGAACGCGGTCTCGACGTGCTCGACCTCGACGAATGCGGTTTCGACGGGCCCGGTTTCGACGACCGTCGTTTCGGCCGGCACGGTCTCGACCGGCGCGATCTCGAGCGCGACGGGTTCGGCCGGCAGCGGTTCGGCGAAGGCCGTGTCGAGCGGTGCGGCGTCGAGCGCGATCTCCTCGATCTCGATCGTTTCGTCCTCGGCCTCGTGCACAGCGACAGGCTCGGCGGCCTCGGCATGCGCGTCGAAGTCGGCGAAAGCCGGCGCCTCGACCTCGGGTTCCGGCGTGACGGCCAGATGCGCCGGCAGTTCGAGCGCATGACCGAGGGCGCGGGTGTCGAACGCGGCGACCAGTGCCTCCGGTACCGCGACCGCACGGCGATCGCCGACGCGCGTGACCATGGTGTGCAGGCGGTCGAAGCCGGTCTCCAGCAGCGGAATGTCGTCGCGCCCCAGACGCAGGCGGTGTTCGGCCGCGGCTTCGAGCAGCGACTCCATCGCGTGGCCGAGCTCGCCGATCGGCATCACGCCGGCCATGCGCGCACCGCCCTTCAGGGTATGCAGGTCGCGCTGGAGGCCGGCGATGATCTCGCGGTCTTCCGGCGATTCGCGCAGGCCGACCAGCAACTGGTCGGAATGGTCGAGCAGGTCGCGGCCTTCCTCGACGAAGATGTCGATGAGGTCGGCGTCCAGGTCGCGCATGTCCAGCGCTTCGTCCGGGTCGGTGACCGCGGAGTGCGCGAGCAGCACGGAGATGACCGACTCGGCAGCCGGCACGACCGCTCCGGCGGCGACGGGCGCCGCATCGACCAGCGCGGTTTCGACCGCAGCGGGCTCCTCGGGGATGACGAAGTCGGCGAACGCCGGCAGTTCGACGTGGGCCGCCGGCTCCGGCTCGCTGCCTTCGGCGAGCAGGCGCTCGGCTTCGAGCAGTTCCGCCTCGCGGCGCTCCGCTTCCAGACGTTCGGCTTCGAGGCGCTCGTCCTCGATCCGGATGAGGTCGCGCAGTTCCTGCTCGCGGCGTTCGGCTTCGAGACGTTCGGCTTCGAGACGCTCGGCTTCGAGACGTTCGGCTTCGAGACGTTCGGCTTCGAGACGCTCGGCTTCAAGACGCTCGGCTTCGGCACGCTCGGCTTCGGCACGTTCGGCTTCGAGGCGCTCGGCTTCGCGACGTTCGGCTTCAAGACGCTCGGCTTCGAAGCGCATGAAGTCTTCATGCTCGGCGCGGCGCAGTTCGGCGAGACGTTCGGCTTCGGCGCGTTCGGCTTCGAGGCGTTCGGCTTCGAGGCGTTCGGCTTCGAGGCGTTCGGCTTCGAGGCGTTCGGCTTCGAGACGTTCGGCTTCGAGGCGTTCGGCTTCGAGGCGTTCGGCTTCGAGGCGTTCGGCTTCGAGACGTTCGGCTTCGAGGCGTT
>NZ_JBQUZW010000019.1:6985-65799 GCF_056313665.1 Lysobacter sp. DMC104
GAGACGTTCGGCTTCGAGACGTTCGGCTTCGAGACGTTCGGCTTCGAGACGTTCGGCTTCGAGACGTTCGGCTTCGAGACGTTCGGCTTCGAGGCGTTCGGCTTCGTAGGATTCCATCAACGCCAGCAGGCGTGCGGGATCCTCCGGACTGGTCGGCGCGCCGGCGGCCGGCTCGGACACGGCAGGCGTTTCCGGGGCAGCGGGCGCATCCGCCTGGGCGAACAGGCGGGCGAGTTCGGCTTCGGCTTCGCGGGCGAGCTGGTCGGCGTCCAGCGGCGCCTGTTCCGGCGTCGCGACCTTGGCCGTCGGCGCTTCGGCAGCGGGTTCGAGATCGAACCGGCCGTAGGCGCTGAGGTCGAGGTCGGTGAGTTCGACCGGCGCCTCGGGCATCGCGGGCGGATGATCGACGACGTGCACGGGGCCGGCCTCGGGCAGGCTGTCGCGCAGCGCGAACAGCTTGGCCGCCAGCGCGTCGCAGGACGGCACGCGGCCGCCAGACACGGCGATCGCGACGACGGTGTCGCGGATGCGGTCGGACAGTTCGGCGATCGCGGACACGCCTTCGGCATCGACGTTGCCGCCGGTGGCCAGCAGGCGGCGGACATAGCCTTCCGCCGGCGTCAGCGCGTCGGTGATCGACGGCACTTCGGTCATCGCGAACGCGCCGTTCATCGTGTGGATCGCGCGCAGCAGCGGATCGTCGGCCGGCGTCGGCGCGGCCTGCGCGCGCGACAGCCATTCGTCGATCGTGACCAGATGGCCGGAGACTTCGGCCTGCAGGATTTCAAACAGCACCGGATCGACGCTGACTTCGGTGCCGGTGTCGGCGACGGCCGGGGCTTCGACGGCCGGGACATCGACGACAGCCGCTTCGACCATCGCAGGCACCGGTTCGACGGGCGCCGCGGCCTCGACCGCTTCGACCGGCGCCGCGAGCGGCGCGGCGGCAACGAGCACCGGCATGACCTCTTCGCCGCCGGCGATGCGCTCGGCATAACCTTCGAGCGCACGCAGGTCGGTGGTCACCACGCCGTCGCCGCGCAGTGCGGCATGCAGCTGCGGCAGGGCGGCATAGGCCTGGTCGACCATCGCGACCACCGGGGGCGTCGCCGGCCGCAGGCCGTCGCGCACCTTGTTCAGCATGTTCTCGATCTTCCAGCTGAACTCGCCCAGCGTGCGCGCGCCGACGAGGCGGCCACTGCCCTTGAGCGTGTGGAAGACGCGGCGCACCGGCTGCAGCAGTTCGATGTTGTTCGGATCGGCCTTCCACGCCGGCAGCAGCTGGGCGAGGTTGCCGATCTCCTCCTCGAATTCCTCGAGGAAGATTTCGCGGATTTCGTCGTCGATGTCGTCGCTGGCGGTATCGAACCCGGCGGCGACCACCGCGGGCGCGGGCGCCGCGACCGGTGCGGCTGCCGGCGGCTCGGCGGCGACCGGCGCAGGGGCCGGCGCTGCCGGCGGTGCGACCGGTTCGCGCGGCGGCACGAACAGCGTGACGAACGGAGCGGGCGCGGGCGCCGGCGGTTCCGGGGCGGCGGGCGGTTCGACGGCGACCGGCGCCACTTCGGCGGGCGCGAGGTCGGCGGGCGCCAGATCGATCGATTCGATCTCGACCGCTTCGAACGCGAACACCTCGGGCGCGGCTTCGACCGGCTCGACGGCGACGGGCTCGGGCTCGACGATGGCGGCTTCGGCAGGAGCTTCCTGCGCCGGCGCGGCCTCGACGGGCGCGATCTCGACCTGCGGCGGCTCGATGGCAGCGACCGGCGCGACATCGATCTCGGGCGCGGCCATGGGCACTTCGGCGGCGGGTACTTCGACGGCGGCGGGCACGTCGCGCGGCGCGGCCGGGACCGACGCTGCTTCGACCGGCGCAGGCACCGCGCGTTCGGCCGGCAGCGGCCAGTAGCCCAGCGCTTCCAGGCTGTTGCGGGTGATGTCGAGGATGTCGTCGCGGTTGGCACGCTGCTCACGCAGCGCTTCGAGGTAGTACTCGACGCTGGCGAGCGCGTCGGCGAACGTGTCGAGCTGGCGACTGTTCGGAATGCGCCGGCGGCCCAGCAGTTCGTATTCGGTGTACAGGCGCACGCCGTCGAGGTACGACGCCGGCAGCGGCAATTCGAGGATCTTCAGCGCGCCGGAGACTTCGCGCAGCAGCGGCGGCACGGGTTCGAGTTCGGCGTGGTTCCACGCCGTCTCGACGAAGGCGACGAACGCCTGGCGGGCGGCGGCGAAGTTGCCGATCGCCTCGCGCACCAGCACGTCGAGCACCTTGCGGGCTTCGGCGTTGGCGAGGTCTTCCTCGGTGTCGGTGCCGTCGCCCGAGGCGAGGCGCGCGACCTGGTCATCCAGCGAAGCGTCGACGTACAGCAGCGCACCGGCGACTTCCAGCAGCGCGGTCTCGTCGGCCTTGCGCTTGCCGTCGACGATGTCCTGCATCGCGTCGCGCTGCTGCTGCACGAGGCTGCGCGCGAGGCCGAGGCCGAGCATGCCGAGGGTGTCGGACACGCTCTGCAGGCGTTCGGCCTGCGGACGCAGTTCGGTCGGATCCTGCTTGGCGGTGCGCAGGTAGAGGTCGAGTTCGTCCTTGACCCGCAGCAGGTCTTCCTTGATCGCCGCGGACACGGTGTCCAGCAGCGAGCGATTGCGGCCGGCGACGCTGCCGCGGGCGTGGTCGAGTTCGGATTCGGTCGGCTTCAGCGCGTCCAGCTCGAACACCTGGCGCAGCTTCAGCAGCGACGGATGGTCGGACTCGGCGTGGGCGACGTGGAACAGCAGCTGGCGCGTGGGCTCCATCGCGGCGTCGGCGCGCGGGGTGCCGAAACCGCCCTGCTGGAACAGACTGCGGCTTTCGCGATCGACGCTGGCGAACACCTGGCGCAGGCCGGCGTTGGCCGGCAGCGCGCGGTCGCGCAACGCATCGGCGACCAGCGACGCGACCCACAGCATGCGGCGCTGCGAATCGTCGGTGGTGCGGGCCAGCAGCGCCTCGATGGCGAAATGCAGGCCTTCGGTGTCGCCCGGCAGACCGTTCTCGGGCCAGGCTTCGAGTGCATCGCGGAACCGCACGAGGTACGGCGCGACTTCGTGCGCGCGCGCGGCGGGCGACAGCGGCGTCGCGCGCGGCAGCGTGGCCGGCAGCGGACGATCGAGATCCGGGTTGAACAGGACGCTTTCGCTGAGGCCCGTCTCGCCGCGCGCACCGCGCAGCTCGTTGAGCATCGGCAGCAGGACGATCGAGATTTCCTTGTGGCCGCTCTGCAGGCGTTCCAGGTAGTCCGGCAGCAGCACCACGCCGCGCATCAGCGCCGAGCAGGCGCCATCGTGGTCCTGGACCTTGCCGTCGCGCAGCGCGCCGGCCAGCTGTTCCATCTCCTCGGCCACCATGGCCGGGGCGTACAGCTCGACCATGCGCAGGGTGCCCTGCACCTGGTGCAGCAGCTCGGCGCACACGCGCATCCGGCTGGTGTCGGCCGGTTCGTCGGCGAAACCCTCGATCTCGACGCGGACCAGGCGAAGGGTCTCGTCGAGCTCGGGTTTGATCCAACCCAGCGCGCTGTACTCGATCGCGTCGTGGAGCGCGGTCATCGTGCGCCTCCAAGGGCGCGACCGCACCCGCATTCACGTTGGGAAGTGGTTGGGATCATCTGGAAATCGCTCCGCCGATGCTTGGCAACGCGCGCGGTCAGGCCGGCAGCTTGAAGTCGGCGACCGAACGACGGAGGTCCGCCGCCAGCTGCGCGAGGTTTCCGATGGATTCGGCGGTCTGGTTCGCACCCTGCGAGGTCTGCGCGGTGATCGACTGAATCGTGGTCATCGTCTGGGTGATGTCGGTCGCCGCCGCGGACTGCTGCTGCGCCGCGCTGGAGATGCCCTGAATCAGGCCCGCGAGCGTGTTCGACACCGTTTCGATCTCGCCCAGCGCGGTACCCGCGTCCTCGGCCAGTCGGGCACCGGCGACCACTTCGGAGGTCGTCTGTTCCATCGAGCTCACCGCTTCGTTGGTATCGGCCTGAATGGTCTGCACCAGCGCTTCGATTCGCTTGGTCGCGTTCGAGGTGCGTTCCGCGAGTCGCTGCACTTCGTCCGCCACCACCGCGAAGCCGCGGCCCGCCTCACCCGCCGAGGCCGCCTGGATGGCCGCGTTCAGCGCGAGGATGTTGGTCTGTTCCGAAATGTCGTTGATGAGTTCCACGATCGAGCCGATTTCCTGCGAGCTTTCGCCGAGGCGCTTGATTCGCTTCGAGGTTTCCTGGATCTGGCCACGGATCGAGTCCATGCCCTGGATCGTCTGGCGCACCACGCCGGCACCCTTGGTCGCGATCTGCACGGAGCGTTGCGCCACGTCCGCGGATTCGGACGAGTTCTTCGACACCTGGTTGATGCTGTTCGCGATTTCGTTGATGCGGTCGGTCGCGGTGTTGATCTGCTGCGCCTGGTGTTCCGCCGCTTCCGCCAGGTGCATGGCGGTGGCCTGCGTTTCCTGGGCGCTCGACGCCACCTGCACCGAGGTGTCGTTGATCGTCTGCACCAGGCTGCGCAGCTGTTCGACCGCGAAGTTGATCGAGTCCGCGATCGCGCCGGTCATGTCCTCGGTCACGGTCGCCTTCACGGTGAGGTCGCCTTCCGCGAGCGAACCCATTTCGTCCAGCAGGCGCATGATCGCCTCCTGGTTGCGGTTGTTCAGCTCCATCGAGCTTTCGTAACGGACGCGCTGCGCGCGGTTCAGCGAGACCACCAGGAACACGATCGAGGCGAGCGCGAGCAGGCCGGACAGGATGCTGACCCAGATGTTGCCGAGGATGCTGGTGTCGCGCAGCGAGCCGAACGCGGTGAACGCGCGGAACAGGTTCTCGCTGTCGGACAGCAGGCGGCCGGAGTTGCCGGTCAGTTCGGTGGCGGCGGTCTGCGCGCGCAGCAGGGCGTCGGACGAGCCGAGGATGGCGTCGACGTCCTTCTTCATCTCGCCCCACTGCGTGGTCGCCTGGTTCAGCGCGGCCAGCGCACTGGCGTTGCCCAGCTTCTGCACGTTCATCGGCTGGTCGCCGTTGCGCAGGCCGTTCAGCACCTGCGTGAACACGCCGACCTCGCGACGCATCGAGTCACCGGCGAGCGCGGCGCCCGGGCCGCCTGCGCGGATTTCGGCGACGCGGCGGGCCATCGACGCGGCAAGCACCGACTGGCGCACCGCGAGGTACACCTGCGGCGGCGCGGAGCCGGTGGACGACATCGCGCGGCCCAGTTCGTCGAGCTGCGCCTGCAGCTGCGGCACGCGGTCGGTGAAGCGCTTGGCGTCCTCGGAGAGCGCGAGCACCGCGGACTCGGAGGCGACGATCTGGTCGGCGCTCTTGCTCATCGGCACCCAGGTCTGGGTAACGGTGGTGATCGGGCCGGACACGTCGGGCGCGTTGCCGAAGTTGTCGTTGAGCAGCTTCACGTCGCTGTCGACCTGGTCCTTCGTGGCCTTGAACGCCTTGAAGGCGGCGGCGTCGCCGTTGACCGCCTCGCGACCGAGGTTGGCGAGCTTCTGCGAGTTCACCTGCAGGTTCGACGCCGCGGTGTTCGCGCCGCCGAAGCGCGCGGTCTTCCACAGCGCGTAGCCGGTGTTGCCCGCGAAGACGAACAGCGTCAGCGCCAGCACCCAGAGCCACAGGGTGGTGTTCTGGCCGCGGCCCTTGCCTGCGATGTTGTCCAACGGAGTGCTCATGTCTCGCCTCGATGTGTTGCCGTAACGGTGACCGTGATGGGGATGGCGCGCCGTCAGACGGCGGCGTGCCGGAATTCGGGGGTGCGGACCAGACGATCGAGGCTGAAGACGCCCCACACGTCGTCGTCCAGGCGGTACGCGCGATCGATGAAACCGGCATAGCGGCCGTCGGCGAGCGCGCCGGCGTCCACTTCCTGCTCGTCCATGAAGGAGCGCTGCCCGTAGAGTTCGTCGATCGTCACCGCGACGTCGCCGCCGGGCTGACGCAGCACCATCACCTTCTGGTGCCCTTCGTACAGCACGCTGCGCGCGCCTTCCAGGAACTGCTTGAGGTCGACCACCGGCAGCAGGTTGCTGCGCACGTTGGCCACGCCCAGCATCCAGCCGTAGGCGCCCGGGACCGGGGTGATCTGCGGCACGGTGAGGATTTCCGCCACCGACTCGTACTGCGACACCAGCCGGCGCTGGCCGATGCGGAAGCCGATGCCGCGCCACAGGCCGGCGGCCTGCAACTGCTCGGGCAGGCCGGCGACGTGCGCGAGGCTGCGGCGCTCGTAGTCGGCCAGCAGCTCGAAGGCGTCGGGCGGGGCGACGTCGCCGGGAAGGTCGGCGGGCGTGTCGTCGAGGGTCATGCGCTGCCTCCCAGCAACTGTTCGATCCGGGCGATCAGCGCGTCCTCGCTCGGCGGCTTGACGATGTAGTCGCGGGCGCCCTGGCGCAGGCCCCAGGCACGGTCGGTTTCCATGCCCTTGGTGCTGACGATGAGCACCGGGATGTGTTTCGTCGACGGTTCGCGCGACAGCGCGCGGGTGGCCTGGAAGCCGTTCATGCCCGGCAGCACGACGTCCATCAGCACGACGTCCGGCAGCTCGCGCTTGCAGACTTCGATGCCGTCTTCCGCGCTGGTCGCGGCCAGCACGCGATGCCCATGCCGCTCCAGCAGCCGGGTCAGGACCGCGGTGTCGGTCGGCGAGTCTTCGATCAGCAGAATACGGGCCATCGTTGCCTGCCCCCCGGTCAGGCGTTCACGTGCTTGCGAATGGCGTCGAGCAGTTCTTCACGCGTGAAGGGCTTGGTCAGGTACTGCTCGGAACCGACGATGCGGCCCCGGGCCTTGTCGAACAGGCCGTCCTTGGAGGACAGCATGATCACCGGCGTGTGCTTGAACACCTGGTTGTTCTTGATGAGCGCGCAGGTCTGATAGCCGTCCAGGCGCGGCATCATGATGTCGACGAAGATGATCTGCGGACGCTGGTCGGCGATCTTGGCGAGCGCCTCGAACCCGTCGGTCGCGGTCACCACTTCGGCGCCCTCGCGCTTGAGCAGCGTCTCGGCGGTGCGCCGGATCGTCTTCGAATCGTCGATCACCATCACCCGCAAACCCTGAAGGCCGCCGGCTGCATTCTCGTCTTGCGTCATCGTGTCTCCCCAGGCGCCGGCGGCGATGGCCGTGCAGCTTTGCCATCATTATCAGCCATCTATATCCCAGTCTGAAGCTGGACTGTCAAGGTTCGCTTCTCAATTTCCCGGCCGCGAACACGGAATGCGGGCTTCGCGCGCGTCGCCTTGTTACCATCCCGACCGGTCGATTCCTGCAGGTGATGCGGCATGCCGAAACTGGCGCGCGACGTTCTGGTGGTCATGGACCCGATCGGGTCGATCAAAATTGCGAAGGACTCCACATTCGCCATGCTGCTGGAAGCCCAGCAGCGTCACTATCGGCTGTTCTACGTCACCCCGGGCGGACTGGGCATGCGCGGCGGCATCGCCACCGCCGAGGTCGCGCCGCTGACCGTCCGCGAGGACCCCGCGGGCTGGTTCGAAACCGGACCCACGTCACAGCGTGCGCTGGGACCGGCCGACCTGATCCTGATGCGCAAGGACCCGCCGGTCGACCCGGAATTCATCCACGACACCCAGATCCTGTCTGCCGCCAAACGGGCAGGTGCGCTGGTGGTGAACGACCCGGCCGGGCTGCGCGACCACAACGAGAAGCTGGCGGCGCTGGAGTTCCCCCAGTGCTGCCCGCCGACGCTGGTCAGCCGCAACGCCGCCGAACTGAAGGCCTTCGTCGCCGAACATGGTCAGGCGGTGCTCAAGCCGCTGGACGGCATGGGCGGGCGCTCGATCTTCCGCGCCAGCGCCGGCGAGGCCAACCTGAACGTGATCCTGGAGACGCTGACCGACGGTGGCCGCCACCTGGCGATCGCCCAGCGCTACCTGCCGGAGATCGTCGACGGCGACAAGCGCATCCTGCTGATCGACGGCGTGCCGGTGGACTACTGCCTCGCCCGGATTCCGCAAGGCGATGAATTCAGAGGGAATCTTGCCGCCGGCGGCCGTGGCGAAGGCCGCCCGCTGAGCGAGCGCGACCGCTGGATCGCGGCCCAGGTCGGCCCGGAGATGAAGCGCCGCGGCATGCGCTTCGTCGGCCTGGACGTGATCGGCGACTACCTGACCGAGGTCAACGTCACCAGCCCGACCTGCATCCGCGAGCTGGACAAGCAGTTCGGCCTGAACATCGCCGGCCTGCTGTTCGACGCGCTGGAGGCGTCGGCCTGAGCCGCATGTCCGCCGCCCCGCCTTCCGCCCCGCCCCGTTCGTCCGCGGCGCTGCCCCCGCCGCCGGCCATCGGCGAGGACCAGCGTCTGGTCGCGACCATCGTGCTGTCGCTGCTGCTGCATGCGCTGGTGATCCTGGGCGTCGGCTTCGCCCTGAAGGAAGCGGCGCCGGTGGTGCCGATGCTGGACGTGATCCTGACCCAGACCCGCACGCCGCTGAGCCCGAAGCAGGCGGACTTCCTCGCCCAGGCCAACAACCAGGGCGGCGGCGAGGACGACAAGGCCCGGCGCCCCCGCGATCCGCAGCCCGGCACGGTGCCGCAGACCGAGACCGGGACCGCCCCGCAGACTGTGCGGGCGCAGTCGCCGGCGCCCTCCCCGCCACCGGAGGCGCGGGTGGTGACCACGACGCAGGCCGAGGACCGCCTGCCGCTGCCGAATCGCAAGCCGCAGCCGCTGCCGCTGCCGGACCCGACGCGCACCGGCGACCGCAAGATCGAACACGACATGGCGATGGCCCGGCTGGCGGCGGAGATCCACCTGCGCTCGTCGCGCTACGCCAAGCGGCCGTCGCGGAAGTTCGTGTCGGCCAGCACCCAGGAGTACGTCTGGGCGACCTATCTGCGCGCCTGGGTGGACCGCGCCGAGCGCGTCGGCAACCTGAACTACCCGGACGAAGCCCGCCGCCGCAAGCTGTCGGGCACGGTGGTCATCAACATCGGAATCCGCCGCAACGGCACGATCGAGCGCGCCGACGTCGTGCAATCCAGCGGCATCCCGCTGCTGGACGAATCCGCGCTGCGCATCGCCCGCCTCGCCGAGCCCTACCCGCCCCTGCCGAAGACGCAGGAGAACCCGGACATCCTCAACGTCGTCCGCACCTGGCGGTTCATGCCCGGCGGCGAGCTGATCGACGAGTAGGCCGGGCCCTGGCCCGGCATTGCGACTTGTCGGATCGCGCCGCCGAATGATCAGAGCCGTTCCGATCCACGTGCGCGGCTACCTGCGGCACCGCAATGTCGGGCCAAGGCCCGACCTACGATTCCGCAGGTGGAATTACAGGCGCTTCCAGGCGAAACCTTCGCCGCTGCGCCAGTACACCGCGACGGCGCGGGCGTACAGCGTCTTCATCGGCACCAGCCCGAAGTAGCGGCCGTCGGCGCTGTTGCCGCGATGGTCGCCCAGCACCAGCGCCATGCCGGCGGGAATGGTGAGGCCGTCGATGTCCGGGCCGCCGCCGTCGGCGAGATCCAGGTGCACCTCGCGGGCACCGAAGCGTTCGATGTCGCCGGCGACGCCGGCCGCCAGCGGATGGCCGTCGACCTGCAGATGGCCGTCCAGCAGCGAGACCGTCTGCCCACCCACCGCGACCACGCGCTTGATCAACCGCTCGCCGTTGGCCGGCGACTTGAACACCACCACGTCACCGGGGCTCGGGTCGCCGTTGTCGACCAGTTCGATGTCGGTGAACGGCACGCGCAGGCCGTAGGCGCGCATGTCGACGACGACGCGGTCGCCGGGCTCCAGCGTCGGCTGCATCGAGCCGCTGGGCACCTGGTAGTGATTGGCCAGCGAAGTGCGGGTGACGGCGAGCAGCAGCAGGACGCCGGCGAACTGCAGCCATTCGTTCTGCAGGAAACGGCGGCGCCCGGCGGGCGCGGCGGTGACGGAGTCGGACACGGGATTCCCCTTGGCATGCGATGTGGACGATGGACCGTCGGCGACCGGGATCGGTTCCCGTGACCGATGGGCCATGACGGCGCCCGTGCGGCGGGCGGCAGGATCACGGCGCGAGCTTCACCTTGCCCGGATGCCGGCGCACGTCCGCCCACGGGATCACCGACCAGTCGGGGTCGTCGCAGACCCGCATGACCCGCGCGAACGTCGCCGACACGTGCAGGCCCTTCGGCGTGGCGTACCAGTTCGCGTACGACCACACGCCCGGGTCACCGTAATCGCAGGCATCGGCGTCATCGCCCGGGGCCGAGGGCTTCGCCTGCGTCGGGTACAGCGCCACCATGCGCGCGGCGACCCACGGGCCGAACACCTCGCCGCGGTAGTCGAACCACGCCTGGCTGGCGCCCTGCGGGTCATAGGGCGGCGGCGCGCCCTTGCCCAGCCAGAACACGTCCTCCAGCGCCAGTTCCTTGCCGGTGCGCGGATCGAGGTTGAACGGGCTGTCGCCGAAATCCGGATGCGCGCCGCCGCAGAAATAGCTGGCGAACAGGCTGACGCTGATCACGTCGCGGCCGATGCGGCGCAGCGTGGTCGAGGATTCGTAGTCGGACTGCGGCGCGGCGGTGCAGTCGAGGTAGGCCAGCACCTGTTCCCACTGCCGGCGCGCCAGCGCGGTGTTGATCACGGGCAGGCGCTCGGCGGGATAACCGGACACCACGCGGAACAGCTCGACGCCACTCTGCGGTTCGGTCCACCACTGCAGGCGGAACCCGTCGACCGTCTGCGCGCGGCCGGCCTTCAACGCCATGCCCGACAACAGCAGGAAGCGGTAGGGATCGTCGGTGCGCAGCGCGTCGAGGCCGGGATCGACGCCGCGCGGCAGCGACGAGGACTTCAGCCGATGCAGACGGATCGGCAACGTCTTGCCGCCGCCGACCCAGTCGCCTTCGAGCGCATCGCCCTTCGGCGCGGAGAGACGCCAGTGCGGCGGCGTGTCCTCCGGATTGCCGCGCGCCCATTCCTGGAAGTCGAAGGCCACGCCGGCGGCAGGCGTTTCCGCGCGCATCAGTTCGATGGTACGGGAATGCTTGCGGTAGAAGTACTGGCCGCCGGGATCGTCGCCCAGATGCAGGTCGGCGACGACCGGCTGCCCGCCGACCGTGCCCTCCCAGACCTCGGCCTGCACGGTGCAGGCGGCGCACAGGCCCAGCAGTGCGACGAAGGCGCGACGGGCGACAAGAGGGAACGACGGCATGCGGACGTCCTTGCGGATGCGGAGAAGACGGATCAGGCCCGGCTGGCGCGCAGCGCCTGCTGCTCGGCCAGGGTGAGCGCGACGGCGTTGCGCAGGTACGCCGGTTCGAGGCGTTCGGGCGCGATGCCCTCGCCGCGCCGCAGCGCCGCCGCGGCGAGCCGCGCGACATCGGCCGCATGCGGCAGCGCCTCGGCATCGACCGCGACCAGCCGGTCGGCGAACCGCTGGCGCAGCACGCCGTCGAGCGCACCGAATCCGGTGCCGACGCCATGCCACGGGCCGTCGCCATCGGGCGCCGTCACGGCATCGGGCGGCATCACCGCCTCGTCGCCGTCGGCGATCGCATCGAGCAGCCCGTCCGCGCCGGCGTCGAGACGGAAGCGCGCGACGTAGACCTCGCGCATGCGCGCGTCGATCGCGGCGAGCACACGCATGCCGTCGCCCGCGCCGAGTGGCAATGCGCGCATCGCCAGCGCCCGCAGCGTCGACACCGGCACCACCGGGACGTCGAGCGCGAGCGCGATGCCCTGCGCGATCGAGATGCCCAGCCGTACGCCGGTGAACGCACCCGGCCCGCGACCAACCGCGATCGCATCGAGCGCCGACTTCGCGATCCCCGCCTCCGCCAGCAGCGCCTCGGCCCACGGCAGCGCGTATTCGGCGTGCTTGCGCGGCGCGATCTCGTGCCGCTCGCGCACCTCGCCACCGGCGAGGACGGCGACGGAGCAGGCTTCGGTGGACAGTTCGAAGGCGAGGAGGTTCATGGCGGGCATTGTAGGTCGGGTCTTGACCCGACATGACGGTGTGACAGGTCGCATCGTCGAAGGATCGGAGCGGTTCCGATCATCGGACAGTGCGATCGGACAGGGTGCGATGTCGGGTCAAGCCCCGACCTACGACGCCGGCTCCGGATCGGTCGTCGCCGGTTCGGCGAAGAACCCGCGCACGTCGTCGATCGAGCGGGTGCGCGCGAACGGCGGCAGCGAGTCGAGGAACACGCGGCCGTAGGACTTGCCGATCAGGCGCGGGTCGCACAGCACCAGCACGCCGCGATCGGTCTCGGTGCGAATCAGGCGACCGACGCCCTGCTTCAGCGCGATCACCGCCTGCGGCAGCTGTTCGTCGCGGAACGGGTTGCCGCCGGCGCGTCGGATCGCGTCCAGCCGCGCCTCGAACACCGGATCGTCCGGCGCGGCGAACGGCAGCTTGTCGATGACGACCACGCTCAGCGCGTCGCCGGCCACGTCGACGCCTTCGCGGAAACTCGCCGCACCCAGCAGCACGCCGTTGCCGGAATCGCGGAAGCGCTGCAGCAGCACCGAGCGCGGCGCTTCGCCCTGCACGAACAGCGGCCACGGGAGATCGGCATCGCGCAGCAGCGCGGCGGCCTCGCGCAGCGCGCGCAGCGAGGCGAACAGCACGAACGCGCGGCCGCGCGAGGCTTCCAGCACCGGCACCACCGCGTGAATCACTGCGGCGGTGAAATCGCGGGCGTTGGGATCGGGCAGCCGCGGCGGCAGCCAGCACAACGCTTGCCGCGGCCAGTCGAACGGGCTCGGCGCGATCAGCTCGCGCGGCGATTCCAGCCCCAGCCGCTTCGAGACGTGGTCAAAATGGCCGTCGACCGCGAGCGTCGCCGAGGTGAAGATCCACGCCGCACGCGACTGCTCGCGATGGGTGCGCAGCGGGCCGGAGACGTCCAGCGGCGTGCGCTGGAGCCTGAAACCGCGCGGCGAGAGTTCGTACCAGCGCACGTCCCACAGCTTGCCGTCGTGCGCGGGCGTGTCGAGATCCTGCGCGAGATCGTCGCCGGCGGCATGCGGCGGCGGCGGCGCGGCCTCGAATGGCGACGGCTCGGGCAGCGCGATGTCACCCTGCGCGTCCGCCGCGTCGTCGTCGGCATCGCCGCGCGGACGCTGCGCGAAATCCGGCGGCGCCCAGCGCAGCAGGCGCGCGCGCTGGTCGATCGCGCGCGCATGGCAGCCGTCGAACCCGGGCGACGTTTCGCGCAGCGGCGCGAGCGCGTCGGCCATCGCGACCAGCGCGTCGTCGAGCGCGCCCAGCGCCTCGAACACGCCGGGTTCATCCAGCGCGCGCCAGCGCGTGCCGCGCACCGGCAACAGGTCCATCGCCGCGCGCAATCCGCGGGTCGCTTCTTCGAGCGTGCGCGCCGGCGTCTGCACGGTCGCGAGCGCGCCGGTCACGGTCTTGCATTCGGCCACGGCGTCGCGCGCCAGTTCCACCAGCGGCCGCGCGCTCAGGCCTTCGCCGAAGAACTGCGCGGCGAGTTCGGGCAACTGGTGCGCTTCGTCGACGACGAACACCTGCGCGCCCGGCAGGATCTCGCCGAAGCCTTCCTGCTTCAGCGCGAGATCGGCAAGCAGCAGGTGATGGTTGACCACGACCACGTCGGCCGCCTGCGCGCGCTGGCGCGCCTGCACGACGAAGCAGTCGTCCCAGAACGGGCAGTCGCTGCCGAGGCAGTTGTCGACGGTCGAGGTGACCATCGGGATCAGCGGCGAATCCTCGGGCAGCGCGTCGAGTTCGGCGAGATCGCCCAGCCGCGAGCGCCCGCTCCACGCGACGATGCGCTGGAACTGGGTGATCTGTTCCTTGTTCGTGAGGCGCGGCTCGCCCTTGGCCAGTTCCAGCCGATGGCGGCAGAGGTAGTTCGCGCGGCCCTTCAGCAGCGCGGTCTTCACGCCGCGGCCCAGCGCGTCGCGCACCCGCGGCAGGTCGCGGTGGTAGAGCTGGTCCTGCAGCGCGCGGGTGCCGGTGGAGACGATGGTCTTCAGCCCCGACAGCAGCGCCGGCACGAGGTACGCGAAAGTCTTGCCGGTGCCGGTGCCGGCCTCGGCCAGCAGCGCGGCACGATCCTCGACGGTCGCGGCGATCGCTTCCGCCAGCCGCTGCTGCGGCGCGCGCGCGACGAAGCCGGGGATCGCCTCGGCCAGCAGGCTGCCGGCGCTCAGCGCCTCGCGGCTGGCGCGGGCCAGCGCGGACGCAGGCGCGGCGTCGGGCGGGTCCGCGGCGAGGTCGTCGCGAACGGAAGCATCGGACATCGTCATCGCCTCAGTACCGCGGCGGACCGGTCTGGGTGCAGTCTTCCTGCGCGCCACGCGCCAGCTCCAGATCGCTGGCGACCCGGGTCATGTCGTCTTCCCACTGCTTCAGCTTCGGGCCCTTGAGATGGCCGCCGTTCTGCATCGCGAGCAACTGGCTCTGGTGCTGCGCCAGCGACTGGCGGATGGTCATCCAGTGCCGGCGGCACAGCGGGCCGACCTTGCCGCCCAGCGCGAACGCGCGCCGCGCAAGCCGCTCGGCCTCGGGCAGGTTCTTCTGGAACACGGCGACCTCGGCGCGCTCCTGCAACAGCGCGGGATCCTCCGGCGCCAGCGACATCGCCTTGTCCAGCGCGGTGGCGGCATCGGCATAGCGTTTCGCGCGCTCGGCACGGGCGGCCTGCACGCGCAGATCCTCGACCATCGGGTCGCGCAGCGGCTGCACGTCGAGTTCTCCGGGGGCCGCCACGCCGACGGCGCGGATCTCGCCGACCATCAGTTCCGGCGATGGCCCGATCCAGGTGTTCGCGACGGGCGTGCTGCCGCAGGCGGCGAGCAGCGTGGCCAGCGCGAGCGCCGGGAAGGCGCGCAGCGTCGAACGGACCATCGAGCGGCGAAGGCATGTCATGCGAGGTGGACTCCGGATCGGTCGTGCGGTGCCCGCAGGTCGCGAGGCGCCGGCATGGACTGGAACGCCTGGCCGCCCGGCGAGGTCCCGTCGCGCGGCGGATCCTCCTGCGGGGGGGCGGCCTGGCCATCGTCCTTCTTGTCGAGGCCGAACAGGCTGCGCCAGAAGCCGGGCTGGTCGCCATCGGCGCCCGCCTCGCTGCCGTCGGTGGCTTCGGGCTCGGCCAGCGCGCAGGCTTCGTACGGCGGCACGAAACCGGCGACGAACGCCAGCCGGCGCGCGCCGGGGCAGCCGGGATCGGTGCTGTGGCTGTCGGTCACCCACTGCCAGTCCACGCCCTTGCCGCCGACCTGCAGCGGCGCGCTCGGCAGGCGCGAGAACAGGCCCGACCACACCCGCATCGCGCCGGTGGCGCCGTACAGGCCGGTGGGCGCGTTCTGGTCGTTGCCGACCCAGATCACGGCGAGGTGGTCGCCGGTCCAGCCGGCGAACCAGCTGTCGCGGCTGTCGTTGCTGGTGCCGGTCTTGCCGGCCGGTTGCAGGCGACCGAGACCGTCGGCGACCAGCTGGTGGCCGGTGCCCTCGCTCACGGCGGCCTGCAATGCGGTGGTGACCAGCCGCGCGGCGACGGCATCGCCGGCCTGCGCCGGTTGCGGCTTCACGTCGTAGCGGTTCAGCGCCTTGCCGTTGGCGGCCAGCACACCGCGCACCGCGTGCAGCGGCTGGATCTCGCCGCCGGACGCCAGGAACTGGTAGGCCTGCGCCATCGCGTACGGACTCTGGTCCAGCGCACCGAGGATCAGCGACGGATTCGCCGGGGCGTCGATGCCGGCCAGCGTGCGCATCAGGTCGACCACGCGCTTCGGGCCCACGTCCATGCCCACGCGCACCGTCGACTGGTTGTACGAATGCGCCAGCGCGTCGATCAGCCGCACCGTGCCGTGGCTGCGGCCGTCGGAATTGCCCGGCGTCCAGCGCCGGCCGTTGTCCAGCGTCACCGTGACCGGGCCGTCGTCGACGTAGGTCGCCAGCGAGAACTTGTCAGGCTGCGCCAGCGCCAGCAGGTAGACGAACGGCTTGATCAGCGAGCCCACCGGGCGCTGTGCCTGCACCGCGCGATTGAAGCCGTGCTCCTCGAAGCTGCGGCTGCCGATCACCGCCACCACTTCGCCGGTGTGCACGTCGGTGACCACCGCGCCAGCCTGCAGGGGCGGACGCCGCGGATTGGCGATCGCCTTCATCGTGCGCGTCACCGCGCCCTCGGCGTAGGCCTGCGCGGACGGCGACATCGCGGTGAGCACGGTCAGGCCGGCGCCCTGCAGTTCCTCGCCGGCGTAGTCGCGCGCGAGTTGCCGGCGCACGAGATCGACGTAGGCCGGGAAGCGGTTCGCGACCATGCTGCCGGGCACCGCCGGCACGCCGAGCGGGGTCTTGATCGCGCGGTCGTGCTCGGCCTGGTCGACGATGCCGTTCTGCAGCATCTTGTCGATGACGAGGTTGCGCCGCGCCAGCGCGCGTTCGGGGTTGCGCCGCGGGTTGTACCAGGACGGCCCCTTCACGAGGCCCACCAGCAGCGCGATCTGCTCGGTGCTCAGTTCGTCGAGCTGGCGGCCGAAGTAATACTCCGCACCGGCCGCGAAGCCGTGGATCGCCTGCGAGCCGTTCTGGCCGATGTCGACCTGGTTGAGGTAGGCCTCCAGGATCACGCCCTTGTCGTAGCGGGCGTCGATGATCAGCGCGTAGAGGATCTCGTTGAACTTGCGGCGGAGCGTCTGCTCCTTGCCGATGCCCAGCAGGCCGGAACGCGCGAGCTGCTGGGTCAGGGTGCTGGCGCCCTGCTTCACCTCGCCGCCGCTCTTGAGCGCGACGAACAGCGCGCGGGCCATGCCGCTGAAGTCGATGCCGATGTGGTGGGCGAAGTCGCGGTCCTCGACCGCCTGCAAGGTGTCGGTGAGCTTCTGCGGCACCTCGTCGATGCGCACCAGCCGGCGTTCTTCCTGCTTCTGGCCGTACAGCGTGGCGATGCGCGCCGGGTCCAGCCGCACCGACTTCACCGATCGCTTGCCGACGAGGTCGCGCACCGACGCCACGCGACCGCCGGAGAGCGTCACCTCGATCCGGCTCGGGCCGACGCGGCCGTCGATGTCCTGGTAACCGCGGCTGGCGATGCGCCAGCGCGCGCCGTCGCGCAGGTAGCTGCCGGCACGCTCGCCGCGGCCGTCCTCGTGGTACGAGGCGGCATCCAGCTCGGTCTTCAGCGTGTTGGCGTCCATCGCCAGCCCCGGCGCCAGCACCAGCGGTCGCGCGTAGACCCGGGTCGGCACCTGCCAGCGCAGCTGGCCGAAGCGGACGCTGACCTGGTGGTTCAGGTACAGCACGTAGGGAATCAGGAAGCCCAGGCCGATCGCGGTCGCGGTCAGCGCCCAGCCCAGCAGACGGCGTCGCCAGCCCGGGCCTTCGCCGTCGCTGCCGTCATCGTCCTGGTCGTCATCCATGTCGTCCCGCTCGTTCTGATCGTCTTCGAGGTCGTCGTCCTCGGGATCGTCGTCGATGTCGTGCTGTCGGGCCATGCGGGCTCGGGGGCGCCTCGTTCGGTGCGGGGATGCGAAAATGGGGCGTCGCGAGTCTAGCAGGGTGCCGGGAACGGCATGTCCCGGCGCTCCGTCCCCGCCGTCGCCCGCCGCAGGAGTCCGTTCAGATGCCGCTGTCCCCTGCCGATCTGGGCTTCCTGTGGCGTCGCGGGCTGGGGCTGATGCGCCGCGGCTGGGCCAGCCTGCGCACCCGCGGCTGGCAGGCCACCTGGGATCGCACCCGCGCCCAGTTCCATCGCGCGCGGCCGCTCCCGCCCGAGGCGCTGTACCTGCCGACGCCGGCGCCGTTCGCGCCGTTCGCGGTGCCCACGTCCGACGCGCCGGTCGCGAGCCTGGTGATCCCGGTCTACGGCCAGTTCGCGCACACCCTCGCCTGCCTGCGCGCGCTGGCGGCGCATCCGCCGGCGACCGCGTTCGAGGTGATCGTGGTCGACGACGGCAGCGCCGACGAGACGCCCGACGCCCTGCCGCAGATCGCCGGCGTGCGCTACCACCGTCGTGCCGCCAACGGCGGCTTCATCGCCGCCTGCAACGACGGCGCGTCGCGGGCGCGCGGCGACGTGCTGGTGTTCCTCAACAACGACACGATCCCGCAGCCGGGCTGGCTCGAAGCGTTGCTCTCGACCTTCGACGACGAACCCGGCACCGGCCTCGTCGGCGCGCAGCTGCTGTATCCCGACGGCCGCCTGCAGGAAGCCGGCGGCGTGGTGTTCGCCGACGGCAGCGCGTGGAACTACGGCCGCTTCGAATCGCCCGACGACCCGCGCTTCGCCTACCTGCGCGACTGCGACTACGCCAGCGGCGCCGCGATCGCGATCCCGCGCGCGCTGTTCACCGACCTCGGCGGCTTCGACGTGCGCTACACGCCGGCCTATTACGAGGACACCGACCTCGCGTTCGCCGTGCGCGCGACCGGCAGGCGCGTGGTGTACCAGCCGGCGTCGCGGGTGATCCACGCCGAAGGCGCGACCGCCGGCACCGACACCGGCAGCGGCATGAAGGCGCACCAGGTGCGCAACCGCGGCACCTTCGCCGCGCATCGCGCCGACGCGCTGCGCGCGATGTTGCCGCCGCACACCGTACCGACGCCGGCACTGCTGCATCGCGACCGGCCGCAGGTGCTGCTGATCGACGCGATGACACCGCGCCCCGACCACGATTCCGGCTCGCTGCGGCTGGTGAACCTGATGCGCCTGCTGCGCGAGGAAGGCGCGCACGTCGTGTTCCTGCCCGCCGACGGCCACCACGTCGGCGCGTACACCACGTCGTTGCAGCGGATGGGCGTGGAGGTGTGGCACCAGCCGTTCCTCGGCGGCATGGCCGCGTGGCTGCGCACGCACGGCCCGCGCTTCCGCAGCGTGGTGGTCAGCCGTCATTACGTCGCCAGCGAATTCCTGCCGCTGATGCGCGCCTGCGCGCCGCAGGCGAGGATCGTGTTCGACACCGTCGACCTGCACTACCTGCGTGAACGCCGCGGCGCCGAGGTCGCGTGCGACGCCGCGCTGGCCCGTGCGGCCGAACGCACCCGCGCGCTGGAACTCGACGTCATCGCGCACGCCGACGTCACCCTCGTCGTGAGCGAGGTCGAGCGCACGCTGTTGCGCACCGATGCGCCTGACGCGAAAGTCGACATCCTCTCGAACCTGCACCGCATCGCCGGTGCCGGCCCCGCGTTCGCCGAACGCCGCGACGTGGTGTTCGTCGGCGGCTTCCGCCATCCGCCGAACGTCGACGCGGTGCGCTGGTTCGTCGCCGAGATCTGGCCGCGCGTGCGCGTGCGCCTGCCCGACCTGCGCTTCCACTGCATCGGCAGCCACACGCCGCCGGAGATCGACGCGCTGGCGTCGGTGCCCGGCGTGACCGTGCACGGCCACGTCGCCGACCTCGACCCGTACATGCGCGACGTGCGCGTCGCGGTCGCCCCGCTGCGCTTCGGCGCCGGCGTGAAGGGCAAGGTCAACCTCAGCATGGCCCACGGCCAACCCGTGGTCGCCACCGCCTGCGCCGTCGAAGGCATGCACCTGCGCGACGGCGAAGACGTCCTCGTCGCCGACGACCCGCAGGCCTTCGCCGACGCCGTCGTGCGCCTGCACGAAGACGAAGCGCGGTGGAACATGCTGGCCCGCCACGGCCTTGACAGCGTGGCCGCGCATTTCTCCCTCGACGCCGCCCGCACGACCGTGCGCGAGGTGTTTCTCGCTCCGGTCTCACGATCGTAGAGCGGATCGAAGATCCGCTACTCCCTGTCCGCAAGCCGGTCGCCGGAACGGCGTTGCCGCATGTGAGCCAACGCCGTCGCGAGATGCACACGCACTATCCTGTGGGAGCGACGGAAGTCGCGACGGACGGAAGACCGCCTTTCCGTAGCCCGTCGCGACTTCCGTCGCTCCCACAGGAAAGGTCGTGTTCGGATCCGCGGCGATCGCATGACGGAGACTCGCCTCGACGCCGCGCGCGTAGAGCGGATCGAAGCTCCGCTGCCCCCTCCGCAAGCGATTCGCCTGAACAGCGTTCCCGCACGGGAGCCGCCGCCGTCGCGAGATGCACGCGCAACATCCTGTGGGAGCGACGGAAGTCGCGACGGACGGAAGACAGCCTTTCCGCAGCCCGTCGCGCCTTCCGGCGCTCCTACAGGAAAGGTGGTGTCCGGATTCGCGGCGACCGCACGACGGAAAGGGTGCAGCGGAGCTTCGCTCCACTCTACCGAGCACGCAGCGGGATCAGCGTTCGGCCGACGCAGCGGCGCGCAGGCGTTCGTCGAGGTCGGCGAGCCCATCGGCTTTCGCATCGAGGCCGCGGGCGGCGTCGCGGGCGGTGGTGGCACCGGGGATGTCGCCGTCGCGCAAGCGCTGTTCGGCCATCGCGACCCAGCGCTGGGCGAGACGGGTGCGGGCGGCGGCGCTGTCGCGGCTGGCGCCTTCGAGCACGACACGCGCGTCGAGGCAGACGCGGGCGCGTTGCAGCGCGTTGTCGCGCAGTGCGGTCTCGAAGCAGGTGCGCACGCGCGGCAGCATGCGTTCGCTGGCGCGGCGCACGCCGAGGTCGTCGGGCGCCAGCGCGCGTGCGGCGCGAAGTTTGTCGAACGCGCTGTCGCCCGGTGGCGTCAGCCAGTCGCCGCGCGCTTCGGCGACTTCCGATTCCAGCAGCAATCGACGCAGACGGCGCTCGGTCTCGGGCGAACGCTTTGGTGCACCGAGGCCGGCGTGCGTGCGCTCGGCGCGTTGCAGCGCGTCCTCGGCGCGCTTCACGTCGGGCGCATCGGCGGCAAGTGCGCGCGCCGCGTCGAGTTCGGCGCGGGCGCGATCGAACGCGAAATCCTCCGCTGCCCGGCGCGCCTGCTGCGCGTGCGCGGCACCGACCGCGCGCAAGCCGACAGCAGGCGCGTCGCCTTGCAGGTGTGCGTCACGCAGCGCGCGGTAGCCGGCCTCTGCACGCGGCAGGCGACCGGCGCGCAGATCGGCGTCAGCGCGTCGGCGTGCACGTTCGCCGGCCTGCGCCAGCGTCGATTGGGCGTCCGGCAGTTCCGCATGGCCCGGGTCGAAGCCCGCGGCCGCATCGATCAGCGCCGCGCCGCCGGCCAGATCGCCGCGCGACAGCGCCGTGCGCGCCTGCCGCAGCAAGGCCGACAGCGCGTCGTCGCGACCTTCCAGCGCACGCAGGTGTTTCGGTTGCAGCGCCAGCACGCGGGCGTAGAGCGGCAGCGCCGCATCGTCGGCGCCGTGCAGACGGCCGGCGGCGAGCGCCGCGTCGGCGGCATCGAGCAGGCCGTCGATGCCCGCCACCGCGGCTTCGCGCCGGCGCAGGTCATCGGCGACGGCGTCGACCTGCGGCCGCGGCGCGGACAGCGCGCGGGCCAGCGTCAGGTCGCGATGCGCGTCGGCGAAGCGGTCGGCGGCGGCAGCGCGCCTGGCACGCGCGACCGCGGCCTGCGCGACGCGGCCAAGGCCCGCGCGCAGTTCGGCGCGGTCGGGATCGATCGCGATCGCGGCTTCGTACAGCTCGCGCGCGCCGCGGCCATCGGCGGCGCTCAGGTTTCCCGCGCGCAGCGCCGCGTCGGCCTGCACGCGCAGGCGTTCGGCTTCGGCCGCGGGCCACAGGCGCTCGGCCAGCGGACCGCGCAGCCACCACGCCAGCGGCAGCAGCAGCGCCAGCACCGACGCCAGCCACAGCGGCCAGCGCCGACGCAGCGCGTGGGCGAATCGGGACGGGAAGTCGTCGCGGCCGGCGGTCACCGCGCGAGCATAGCGCGCCGTTGCGACGGCCAGAGGCGCGCGCTCACACCCGGCGCACGGTCTCCACGCCCGCCAGGCTGTCGATGCGGCCGAGCAGGCGGCTGAGCTGGTCGTGGTCGCGCACGCGCAACTGCAGGCGCAGGCGCACCCGGTTGCCTTCGAGCCGGTCGCTGTGGATCGACAGCACGTGGGCGTCGTCCTGCGCGATGAGGTTGCTCAGATCCTTCAGCAGCCAGCGCCGGTCCACCGCCTCCACCGCGACCGACGCCGTGTGCCCGCCGCCGCTGCGGCCCCACTCCACCGACAGCACGCGCTGCGGCTGGCTGGTCGACAGACGCAGGAACGACGCGCAGTCGGCGCGGTGCACGGTCACGCCGCGGCCGCGGGTGAGGAAGCCGGCGATCGGTTCACCCGGCAGCGGCTGGCAGCAGCGCGCGATCTGCACCAGCAGGTTGTCGACGCCGACCACGGTGAACGCGGAACTGCCGGTGCCGCCGCGCGGTTTCGTCGGCGGGCGCGGCGCCAGTTCGACCGGATCGGTCGCGGGCGCCTGCGCGGCGCGCTCGTGGTCGAGCAGCGCGCGGCCGACCTGGTGCGGGCCGAGGTCGCCCAGCGCGACCAGCACGTACAGGTCGTCGAGCGTCGGCGCGTTGAACTTCGCCAGCATCGGCGCGAGGTCGGCCTGCAGCAGCGACAGCCGGCGCAGTTCCTTCTCCAGCAATTCCTTGCCGGCCTGCACGTTGCGCGCGCGGTCGAGCTTGTGGAACCACGCGCGCACCTTGTCGCGCGAACGGCCGCTGGCGAGGAAGCCGTTCGCCGCCACCAGCCAGTCGCGGCGCGGCTCCGCGGTCTTCGCAGTGAGGATTTCGACACGTTCGCCGCTGCGCAACTGGTAGTCGAGCGGCACGATGCGGCCGTCGACTTTCGCGCCGCGGCAGCGGTGGCCGACCATCGTGTGCACGTGGTACGCGAAATCCAGCGGCGTCGCACCGGCCGGCAGGTCGATCACGTCGCCCTGCGGCGTGAGCGTGTAGATGCGGTCCTCGATCAGTTCGCTGTCGAACGCGGCGGACAGGCCCTCGGCCTCGCCGCCGTCGCGGCCGGCGTCGAGCAGCCGGCGCATCCATTCGATCTTGCGGTCGAGTCCGGCGTCGGCGGGCGCGCTGCGGCCTTCCTTGTAGCGCCAGTGCGCGGCGACGCCGAGTTCCGCCTGCGCATGCATCTCGTGGGTGCGGATCTGCACCTCCAGCGTCTTGCCCTCGGGCCCGACCACCGCGGTGTGCAGCGAGCGGTAGTCGTTGGCCTTGGGCCGCGCGATGTAGTCGTCGAACTCGCTCGGGATCGGCGTCCACAGCGCGTGCACCACGCCCAGCGCGGCGTAGCAGGCGGGCAGGTCCTTCACCATCACCCGCACCGCGCGCAGGTCGTACAGGCCATCGATCGACAGGCCCTTCTTCTGCATCTTCTTCCAGATGCTGGTGATGTGCTTGGGCCGGCCGGCGACCTCGGCGTCCACGCCCTGCGCCTTCAGCGCGTCGCCGAGCTGGCGCTTCACGGTCTCGATGTAGCGCTCGCGGTCGCCGCGCTTCTCGTCCAGCCAGCGCGCGATGCGCTTGTAGGTCTCCGGTTCGAGATGGCGCAGCGCGAGGTCTTCGAGTTCCCACTTCAGCTGCCAGATGCCCAGCCGGTTGGCGAGCGGCGCGTGGATGTCGCGGGTGAGCTGCGCCAGCGCGCGGCGTTCGGCCTCGGGCAGCGCACCGGCGGCGCGCAGCAGCGCCAGTTGCCGCGCCAGCAGGATCGGCACCACGCGCAGATCCTTGACCATCACCAGCAGCAGCCGGCGCAGGCCCTCGGCGTTGCGTCCGCCCGCGTCGGCGGCGTGCAGGGTCCACACCTGCGCCGCGGCGCGCTGGCCTTCCAGCAGCGTGGCGACGCCCGGCCACGCCTTCGCCAGCCGCGGCGCGAGCCGCGCCTCCCACTCGGGCAGTTCGTGCAGGATCGTCGCCAGCACCGCTTCGCCATCGGCGTTCAGCAGCGCCAGCGAGGCCAGCGTGTCTTCCAGCCGCGCCAGCACGGCCGGATCGATCGGCGCGACCGGTTCCGGCCCGGCGGCCTGCGCCAGCGCCTGCCGCAGCGGCGCGGGCAACGACGCCACCGGCGGCAGCGACAGCAGGGCGGGCGGGAGTTCGGCGACGGCGGACACGCGCGTGTTCAAGCGAGGTGGGGTCCGCCTACACTAGACCGGTCCCGCCGCAAGCGAAATCCCCAGAGGCCCGCCATGTCGATGCTCCGCACGTTCCTGTCCGTCGCCCTCCTCGCTGCCGTGCTGGTGCCGACGGCCACCTTCGCCCGCCAGGCGCAACCGATCGAGCGCGAGATGACGCACGAGGAATTCCGCGCCGCGGGCCTGGACAAGCTCTCGCCCGAGGAGCTGGCGAAGCTCAACCAGTGGCTGGGCCGCAAGATCGAGACCGTCGCCACCGAGGCGGCAACCGAAGCCAAGGACAAGATCGAGAACGACAACCGCGGCTTCTTCCACTTCGGTTCGGACGAGCCGATCGTCGCGCACATCGCCGGGTCGTTCCGCGGCTTCGGCCGGGGCCGCGAGTACACGCTCGACAACGGCCAAGTCTGGCGCCAGACCGACGAAGCCAGCCTCGTGGGCGCGCGCCTGGAGAATCCCGAGGTGCGGATCAACCCGAGCATGATCGGCAACAGCTGGTACCTCGCGGTGAAGGGCTTCAATACCCGCGCGAAGGTCGAACGGGTGAAGTGACCGCATCATCCCTCGCGCAGCACCGACGACGCCCGGCCTTCGCCGGGCGTCGTCGTTTGCGACAGTCGTCGCGATGCGTCGTCAGTAGAGGGTGCAGATCCCGCCCGGTTGCAGGTCGCAGACCATGGACACGGTCCAGCCCGCATCGGGATCGCAGACGTAGGTGATCTGGAGCTGCTGGTAGCGGGTGAAGTACTGCACGTCGTAGGTCTGCCAGGCGTTGGCCTCGGTGCAGGCGGTCCGCGGCTGCGGCCAGCCCATCGACTGGGCGTCGGCCGATCCCATCGCGCCGGCCAGCAGCGCGAACAGCAGTCCGGTCATCATCGTGCGGAACATGGTGGTTCTCCTTCCTGGAATGCCGCCGGGATCGCGCGGTCGGCATGCGGCGCCCGCGCCTGGCAGTCGACGGCGTCCTGCCGGTCTACCCCTGCCCCGACCGTAGCACATCGTCCGTCGTGCGACGGCGACACCCGCTCGTCATCGTTTGCGCCAGCGTCGTGCGTGCGGACGGCACACGCGAGCGCCGCATCCCGCGCGTCGGCTTCCCGCGTGCGCTTCATCGCGCCGTCGGCGCGCACGGCGCGTCCGGCACAGTCGTCCACGGCATCGGAAAGCCTGTCTCCATGCAGGTCCGCACCGTTCATCCCCCCGCCCGCCGACCGTTCGTCCGACAGCCGTGAAGAAATCGTGAGATCGCGGAACGCGTATCACGGAACGTCATCGCCACCGCGACGAACGGGTTTGACAAGCCCCGGTACGCAAACGATTCTCGCCGCGGGCGCAGAGTCGCCCTTCGCGCACAGGCGGCCCGGTTTCACGGAGACGGAACCGGCATGGCAGCCAGACTCGCCAGGCACGGCAGCCGCGCGCGGACACCATCACTCAAGCACATGGAGAGTTAACGAGTATGTCCACCCAACAGAAGACCCTTCGCCGCCTGGCCCTTTCGGCCGCCGTCTGCGGCACGCTGCTGTCGGCTTCCGCCTTCGCCGCCAACCGCTTCGACGCTTCGGGCCTGGCCGCGAACGGCCCGGTCGACGGCTTCATCGTCACCTACCGTGACGGCAGCGTCGCCAAGCGCGACAAGACCCAGATGATCAGCCGCGTCGGCACCGCCGCCAACCGCGCCTTCGGTCGCGCCAAGGCGACGTCGGTCCGCTTCGAGCGCACCCTCGGCATCGGCGCCGACCTCGTCCGCACGGGCCGCAAGCTCGATCGCGTCGAGGCCGAGACCCTGATGCGCAACATCGCGGCCGATCCGGACGTGCTGTTCGTCGAGCCGAACATCATGCTGCAGCCCACGCTGACCCCGAACGACACGTACTACAACCTGCAGTACGGCTTCCAGAGCGGCGTCGGCGGCAGCAATGCCAACCTGGCGTGGGATACCGGCTATCGCGGCGCCGGCAAGATCGTCGCCGTGATCGACACCGGCTACCGCCCGCACGTCGACCTGGCCGCCAACATCATCAACGGTTACGACTTCATCTCGAACGTGACCACCGCCAACGACGGCAACGGCCGCGATGCGGACGCTTCGGATCCGGGTGACTGGACCGTCGCCGGCCAGTGCTACGCCGGCTCGCCGGCCAGCAACTCCAGCTGGCACGGCACGCACGTCGCCGGCACGGTCGCCGCGGTCACCAACAACGCCGCCGGCGTGGCGGGCATGGCCCACCAGGCGAAGGTGCTGGCGGTGCGCGCGCTCGGCCGTTGCGGCGGCACGCTCGCCGACATCGCCGACGCCATCACCTGGGCCTCGGGCGGCACCGTCGCCGGTGTGCCGACGGTCGGCGCGAACAAGGCCAGCGTCATCAACATGAGCCTCGGCGGCCAGAGCGTCTGCACGTCGACGTCCGCGATCCAGGTCGCCATCAACGGCGCGCTGAGCCGCGGCACCACGGTGGTCGTGGCCGCCGGCAACAGCAACCTCAACGTCTCGGGCTTCACCCCGGCCGGCTGCACGGGCGCGGGCCTGATCGTGGTCGGCGCGACCGACTCCGCGGGCGCCAAGGCCTCGTTCTCGAACTACGGCGCGGGCGTCGACGTTTCGGCCCCGGGCGTGAGCATCGCCTCGACGCTGAACGCCGGCACCACCACGCCGGGTGCGGATGCCTACGTGTACTACAGCGGCACCTCGATGGCGTCGCCGCACGTGGCCGGCCTGGTCGCGATGATGCACTCCAAGCCCAGCGCCGACTGCCTGCCGGCGACCTGCGAAAGCATCGTCAAGGCCAACATCAAGGCCTTCGGCGTCGCTCCGCCGCAGCCGATCGGCACCGGCATCATCAACGCCCAGAAGACGATCAACGCCACGCCGTAAGCGTCGCGTCGCATCGTTCTGCAAAGCACGAACCCCGGCGAAAGCCGGGGTTCGTCTTTGGTGCGCCGCGAGATTCGTGCGACGCGGGCTGGGCGATCAGTAGTAGATGCAGCCATTCTGGTCGCAGTAGCCGACCAGCTGCCAGCTGCCGGAATCGCACTGGTACATGCGCGCCCAGTAACCGGTGCGCGGGCTCCAGTAATCGACGGTCGTGATCTCGCCCTGGTTCTCGTCGGTGCAGGGCGTGGTCGGGCCCGACGGCAGGGCGGCGGCGGCGCGACCCGGGGTCCCCATCGCCGCGGCGAAGAGGGTGATGGCGACCGCGGTGAGCAGAGTCTTGTGCATGACATGTCCTTTCGTGTGGAAGCCGTCGAGGGATCCGATGCCGGCAGGCACGAGGCGCCCGCGGCATCGCCGCCCGGGCGCGACGGCACGGCACGGGCGACGATCGCAGACTAGCAATCGGCCGTCGCGCGAGACGCGACGTTCGCCGCAGTTGCGCCCGCCGGCCGCGGCCTCTCCGCCGTGCGACGCCCCCGACGTTCGCCGAGGGCGTCGCTTACGCGATCGAACGGATCAGAGGTAGAGGCAGCCCATCGCGTCGCAGTAGCCGATCAGCACCCAGTTGCCGGCATCGCACTGGTAGATGCGCTGGGTGATGCCGTCTGGCAGCCGCCAGCTGTCGACGGTGGTGATCTCGCCGTCGTTCGCCGACGTGCAGGGCGTGGTCGGATACATCGGGTAGGCGGCGGCCGTGCCGCTGGCGCCCATGGCCGCGGCGAACACGACGGCGGCGGCGCCGGTGAGCAGGGTCTTGTGCATGGCATGTCCTTTTGTCCGGAAGCCGCCGAGGTCCGACGCCGACAGCGGTGATGCCGCGACGCCCCCACCCGCGCGCGACGGCACGACGCGGGCGACAGCGGCAGCCTAGCAACCCGGGGCGCCGCGGGACGCGACGCTCAGCGCAATTGCGCCAGCCGTGTCGCCAGTTTCTTCGCCGACACGCCGCCCTTCGCGCCGAGTTCCTGCGCGAACAGCGAGACCCGGAACTCCTCCAGTTCCCAGCGCAGCGCCTGCCAGCCCGGCTGCGCGTCGACGCCGCGGTCGCGGGCATCCGCGAGCGCGTCCGCGAACGGCACGAGTTCGAGCATCCGCGCCTGGTCGCGCACGGGATCGCGCAGCGCACGCTCCGCACGCAGCGCCATCGCCTTCAGCCAGCGCGGATATTCGGCCAGCGCGTCCGCCGGCGTGTCGCGCAGGAAGCCCGGCGCCGCCAGTCCCGCGAGCTGCGCCTGCAGGTCGTCGAGGTTGGCACGCGCCCAGCCCATCAGCTTCGAATCGAGCGCCGCGCGCACCTCGGCGATGCGCGCGAGGATGACCTCGGCCTGCTTCAGCCGGTCCATCGCTTCGCCGAACAGCGCCTTGCCGGCGGCATCCGCGCGGCGCGCGAACGCGTCGGGGTCGCGGATCGCATCCAACCCATCCGCGGCGAGCGCGGCGAACGCGCCCTCGACCAGATCCTCGCGCAGGCGATCGCTGTCCTTCAGGCCGTCGCGCCGCGGCGACTGCGACTCGATCGCCGCGTACAGCAGCGCGATCTTCGGCTGCACCGGCAGCTGCTTCCGCGCCTGCTTCATGCGTTCCGCGAGCGCGAGCCGCAGCAGTCGTCGCACGCCACGCGGATGATGCGTCTCTGCTTCGCGGCGATCGGCGTGCACCGCCAGCGACACGCTGTCGCCGTCGTCGTGCAGCGCCGGATACGCCGGCACGCCGCCGGCGCCGGGCACCGACGCGGGGATCGCCGTCGCCGGGAACGTCGTCAGGCCGCGCTGCGCCAGGCCTTCCGCCGCTCGCGCCGAGAAGGCATCGGCCGCGCGTTTGCCGAAGCGTGCGCGCAGGTCGTCGAGATCGCGCGATTCGGCGAGCACGTGGCGCGCGTCGCCGCGCGCACCCGGCGCATCGAGCAGGCGCAGGTTGGCGCGCAGGTGCGCGTCGATCGACGCGACGTCGAAATCGAGCGCGGAGAGTTCGACGCCGCCGAGCTTCTTCAGGAAGCGCGCGAGCGTGCCCTCGAAGCTGTCGGCATCCGGCTGCGGGAACGCTTCGGCAAAGGCACGCGCGAAATCCGGCGCCGGCACGAAGTTGCGGCGCAGCGCCTTCGGCAGCGACTTGATCAGCGCCGCCGCCTTGTCCTGCACGAAACCCGGCGCCAGCCACGACAGCCGTGCGGGATCGAGCGCGTTGAGCAGGTGCAGCGGCACCGCCACGGTCATGCCGTCGTCGGGCGCGCCGGGCTCGAAGCGGTACGACACCGCGAGGCGCGCGTCGCCAAGCGGCAGCACCTTGGGGAAGCGTTCGGCATCGCTGGCGCCACCGACCATCAGGTCGTCGAACGACCACTCCAGTTTCGCCTTCTCGGCTGCCGGCAGTTTCGCATACCACGCGTCCAGCGCCTGCGCGTTGTGCACCTGCGGCGGCAGGCGATCGAGATACCACTGCGCCTGCCAGTCCTCGTCGACGACGAGGCCCGCGCGGCGCTGCTTGGCTTCCTCTTCCTTCGCCTTCGCCAGCGTCGCGAGGTTGCGCGCGAGGAATGCACAGCGCGTGTTGATCTCGCCGGTCACCAGCGCGTCTCGGGCGAAGATCGTCCGCGATTCCTCGGGGAACAGCGCGCCGTAGTGCACCGGCTTCTTCGGCGCCAGCACCAGCCCGAACAGGCTGATATGCTCGCTGCCGACCACGCGACCCTGCGAGCGTGCCCAGTGCGGATCGTGGTGGCGTCGCGCGAGCAGATGCGGCAATTCGTCGATCGCCCATTCCGGTTCGATCGCGGCGTTGGTGATCGACCAGACCTTCTCGGTGTCGAGCAGCGTCGCCGACAGCACCCACGGCGGCGGCTTCTTCGCCAGCGGCGAACCCGGGAACAGCGTGAACTTGCGCCCGCGCGGACCGTCGTAGAGCCCGCGCTCGCTGCGATTGCCGAGCTGCGTCGGCAGGCCGGCGATCAATGCGCGATGCAGCTTCGCGTAGTCGACGGCGATGGCGTGGTCGACTGACGCGGCATCTGCCAAGGCTTCGGTAGAGCGGCCTTTAGGCCGCTGCTTTTCGGCGGCATGTTCAAGCGGGCTGAAGCCCGCTCTACCGGAGCCACGCGCGCCCTGACCATCGCCCCAATCCAGTTCGTCGCACTGCAGCTTCAGCTGCCGATGCAGTTCGCGCCATTCGCGCAGGCGCAGGAAACCGAGGAACTGCTTGTCCGCCCACTTGCGCAGCTGCGACTGGGTCATCTCTTCGTGGGCGACGCGATACGCCTCCCACAGCTTGAGGATGCCGATGAACTCCGACTTCGGATCGGCGAACTGCGCGTGCGCGGCGTCGGCGGTGCCGCGCTGGTCGGCCGGGCGTTCGCGCGGGTCCTGGATGCCGAGGAAACTCGCGATCACCAGCATCTCGCGCAGGCAACCGTGCTTGTGCGCGGCGATCAGCATCCGCGCCAGCTTCACGTCCACCGGAAGGCGCGCCATCGTGCGGCCGATCGCGGTGAGTTTGCGTTCGGTGTCGATCGCGCCGAGTTCCGACAATTGCTGCCAGCCGTCGGCGATCGCACGCGGGTCCGGCGGTTCGAGGAACGGGAAATCCTCGATGCGCCCGAGGCCCAGCGACAGCATGCGCAGGATCACGCCGGCGAGCGCGGCGCGGCGGATCTCCGGATCGGTGTAGGCATCGCGGGCGAGGAATTCCGCTTCGGAATACAGGCGGAAGCAGGTGCCCGGCGCGATGCGTCCGCAGCGGCCCTTGCGCTGGTCGGCGCTGGCCTGCGAGATCGGTTCGATGTGCAGGCGATCGAGTTTCTGCCGCGGGCTGTAGCGCTTCACGCGCGCGAGGCCGGGATCAACGACGTAATGGATGCGCGGCACCGTCAGCGAGGTCTCGGCGACGTTGGTCGCCAGCACGATGCGCCGCTGCGGGCCGGGGTTGAACACGCGGTCCTGGTCGCGCGCCGAAAGCCGCGCGTACAGCGGCAGCACTTCGGTGTGACGGTACTTGCGCTTCTCCAGCGCCTGGTGCGCGTCGCGGATCTCGCGTTCGCCGGGCAGGAAGATCAGCGTGTCGCCGAAGCCACTGCCGCGCGCGATCTCGTCGCAGGCGGCGACGATGCCGTCGAGCACCGAGCGGCCGCCTTCGGACTCGCCATCGTCTCCGCCCTCGCCGCCCAGCGGCCGCCAGCGCACTTCGACCGGATAGCCGCGGCCTTCGACGCTCACCACCGGCGCATCGCTGAAATGCTTCGAGAAGCGCTCCGTGTCGATCGTCGCCGAGGTGACGATGACCTTCAGGTCGCGGCGCTTCTGCAGCAACTGCTTCAGATAGCCGAGCAGGAAGTCGATGTTGAGGCTGCGCTCGTGCGCTTCGTCGACGATGATCGTGTCGTAGGCCGACAGCCAGCGGTCGGACTGGATCTCGGCCAGCAGGATGCCGTCGGTCATGAACTTCACCGCGGTGCGCTCGCCGACGGCGTCGTTGAAGCGCACCTGGTAGCCGACGAGGTCGCCCAGCGGCGCGTTCAGCTCCTCGGCCACGCGGCGGGCGACCGCGCGCGCGGCGATGCGGCGCGGCTGGGTGCAGCCGATCATGCCGGCGGCACCGCGACCGGCGGCCAGGCACAGCTTCGGCAACTGCGTGGTCTTGCCCGAGCCGGTCTCGCCGGCGATCACGACGACCGGATGGGCACGGATCAGCTCGACGAGGTGGTCGGCCTCGGCGGCGATGGGTAGCGCCGGGTCCACCGCGACCGCGGTCGGCAGCGACGCCGCGCGGGCCTCGCGCGCCGCGACCGACGCCGCCAGCGCCTGCGCGAAGGCGTCCCGAGCCGCGTCGTCGGCCGGGCGGCCGCTCCAGCGCGACCACAGCCCGTGCAGGCGTCCGCGGTCGCGGGTCAGCGCGCCGTCGATGGCGGTGCGGCCCTGCCGCAGGGCGGCCTGTCGGGTCTGATCAATAGAAGGCATGAATCATTTCAATCCGAACAATCGACTTCATCTGTTGAAGTCGTCCCACTAGTCTGGCGTATGTCCGGCGCAGCGAGGAGTAGGCTGCGCCCCATGTCCCACCGTTACGGAGTGAGCGCCATGAGCAAGTCCCGCAAATCCGGCAAGTCGGCCCCGGCCACCACCGACGGCGCGCCGCAGATCGACATCGGCCTCTCGGCCGGCGACCGCAGGAAGATCGCCGACGGCCTCTCCCATTTCCTGGCCGACAGCTACACCCTGTACCTGAAGACCCACAACTTCCACTGGAACGTCACCGGCCCGATGTTCAACACCCTGCACCTGATGTTCGAGGGCCAGTACACCGAGGAATGGACCGCGCTGGACGCCGTCGCCGAGCGCATCCGCGCCCTCGGCTACCGCGCGCCGGGCACGTACGGCGAGTTCGTGAAGCTCAGCTCGATCGCCGAGGACCGCGAGGTCGGCGCCGGTGACTGGCGCGAAATGGTACGCCAACTCGTCGTGGGCAACGAAGCCGTGTGCCGCACGGCGCGCAAGGTGCTGAAGACCGCCGACGGCGCGGGCGACGACCCGACCGTCGACTTGATGACCCAGCGCCTGAACATCCACGAGAAGAACGCCTGGATGCTGCGCTCGCTGCTGGCCTGAGCGATGCCCGTGCCGGCATGCCTCCCGTGACGACGCGGAGGCACTTCCGTCCCGCGATGCAGGCGACATCGCGGGACGGGTGACGCACGTCGCGTGCGCGGATCAGGGCACGCGGTGCTGGTTGAAGAAATCGATGTAACCGGCGTACGCGGCGATCGGATCGTCCTTGTAGCGCCCATCCGCGTCGTAGGTGCAGTGCGCGCTGTTGCCGAAGGCCACCGTGTAGGCCTGGCACAGGGCGGGCCCGAAGTTCGGATAGTGGATCGAATCCATCAGCAGCATTTCGGCATAGGTCACGCGTCGCGGCACCACCGGTGCGTCGTAGATCAGCCGCACCGGCGGATCAGGATCGGCGCCGGCGGTGACGCTGCGGATCGCGCTGCCGAACTGCGCGTGATTCGGGTGCTCGGCGTTGAAGTCGGCGATGAAGTCCGGGCGATCGGCCTTGACGATGAACAGGTTCGCGAATTCCGTGCCGTCGTAGCTCGTCTGCGCCTTCACGCCGTAGACCGCATTGACGCGGGTCGATTCGCGCGCGACCGGGTCGTTGCTGTTCGGTCGCGCCATGTCGTCCTGCAGCGCCGTCCAGATCGTCAGCGTGCCGCGCGATTGGCCGACGAAGAAGACGTTGCGCTTGTCGATGCCCAGCGCGTCGGCGTTGGCACGGATGAACTGCAGCGCGCGGGCGATGTCGTAGTGCGGCACGCCGGGATCGTTGGGACCGTTCGGCAGATCTTCGTTCACTACCGGATGGCGGAACTCGATCGATGCGAACGAATACCCGGCACGCAGCGCCGGAACGACCAGTGCCTCGTACATGTGCGTCCCGGGCGTCAGCGCCTTGCTCATGCCGTTGGGATGTGCCCAGATGATCAGCGGCACCGGCGTCGTCGACGGCGCGCGGTAGAAATCGAAGTTCTGCTTGATCCAGGCGTTGCGGAGCGTCGGCTCCTGCCAGGTTTCCTTGCCGTAGCACAGATCCGCACCCTGCGCGCCGGGCGCCAGCATCACCGGCTTGCAAGCCTGTTGTGCCTGCGCGTTGCCGGCGAGGCAGAGCAATCCCAGCAGCACGACGCCTGCACGTCGCGCCCACGTAACATTCGCATTCATGTCCTGTCCTTGTGTGATGGAAAACGGTCCGCCCCTTCGGACCGGCACCATCAACGCGTCATCGCACGCAGCGTTGACGCGCGAAGCGATCGCCGCCACCGGAAAAGCGAAGGCCCCGCAGTGCGGGGCCTTCGTCAGCAGCCATTGGCGCGATGATCAGCGCTGGTCGGCAGGCTTGTAGTCGCGGCCGGCGTAGCCGGTGTAGATCTGGCGCGGACGGCCGATCTTCGCTTCCGGATCGTTCTGCTGTTCCAGCCAGTGCGACACCCAGCCGGCCGTGCGCGCGATGGCGAACATGACCGTGAACATCTCGGTCGGGATGCCCAGCGCCTTGTAGATGATGCCGGAGTAGAAGTCGACGTTCGGATAGAGCTTGCGCTGCACGAAGTATTCGTCCTTCAGCGCAGCCTCTTCGAGCTTCATCGCTACTTCGAGCAGCGGATCGTTCACGCCGAGCTCGTTCAGCACCTTGTAGCACATCTCGCGGATGATCTTGGCGCGCGGATCGAAGTTCTTGTAGACGCGGTGGCCGAAGCCCATCAGGCGGAAGCCCGAGTTCTTGTCCTTCGCCTTGTCGACCGCCGACTGCACGTTGTCCGGGCGACCGATCTCTTCCAGCATCTTCAGCACGGCTTCGTTGGCGCCGCCGTGCGCCGGGCCCCACAGCGCGGCGACGCCGGCGGCGACGCACGCGTACGGGTTGGCGCCGGTGGAACCGACCAGACGCACGGTCGAGGTCGACGCGTTCTGCTCGTGGTCGGCGTGCAGGATGAAGAGCAGGTCCAGCGCCTTGGCCGCGACCGGATTCAGTTCCAGCGGCTCGCTCGGCACTTCCTTCATCATGTGCAGGAAGCGGGTGACGTATTCGAGGTTGTTCTTCGGATAGCGGCTGGGCCAGCCGATCGAATAACGATGGCAGGCGGCGGCGATGGTCGGCACCTTCGCGATCAGGCGGATCGCGGCGAGGCGGCGCTGCTCGGCGTCGTCCAGGTCCAGGGTGTTGTGATAGAAGCTCGCCATCGAGCCGAGCATGCCCACCAGCATCGCCATCGGATGGGCGTCGTGGCGGAAGCCGAACAGGAAGGTGCGGAAGGCCTCGTGCATCATCGTGTGATGCGTGACCTCATGCTCGAACGTGGAGAATTCGTTCGCGTTGGGCAGTTCGCCGTTCATCAGCAGATAGGCGACTTCGAGGAAGCTCGACTTCTCGGCGAGCTGCTCGATCGGATAACCGCGGTACAGCAGCACACCGGCGTCGCCGTCGATGTAGGTGATGGCCGAACGGCAGGACGCGGTGGCGGTGAAACCGGAGTCGTAGGTGAACAGCCCGGTGTCCTTCGGCAGCTTCGCGATGTCGATGCAGCCGTTGCCGAGCGTCGGCGCATGCACCGGCAGCACGACGGACTTGCCGTCGACGTCGACGGTCACCTGGGTGGGGATGTTGGAATCCTGCTGAGACACGGCGCACTCCCGGAAACGTTGGATGAACTGGAACCGCAGGACCGCTGGAGCGGCCACAGCGCGTTCGGGGGAAGGAAGCCGCAACCGCGGTCGCGACAGCAGGCGATTATCGCATACCGTCCCGCATGTGCCGCTCCGGACTTTGGTCGGAGGCAATGCCCTCGGCCTCCTGCACGCACACGAATGCGCACGCGGAAACGGCCGCCCGAAGGCGGCCGTCCTGGAACGTGCACACTGAACGTACGGATCGCGATGCGCGCGCAGGGCCGGCGGACCGACCCGTCGCGCGACGCGCGATTACTTGCCGTAGCGCTTGCGGAACTTGTCGACGCGACCGCTGGTGTCCACGATCTTGTGCTGGCCCGTGTAGAACGGGTGCGAGGACGACGAGATATCGACCTTGATCAGCGGATACTCGTTACCGTCTTCCCACTTGATCGTTTCCTTGCTGCCAAGGGTCGAGCGGGTGAGGATCTTGAACTCCGAGGTCACGTCCTGGAACACGACCTGACGGTATTCGGGATGGATGTCGGCCTTCATGGCAGGGTACCGGAGTTGGGCGGAAAGCCGGGCATTATAGCGGCGCCCCGCGCCCCGGCTCAAGTCCGGACCCGACCGCCGGCACGACCCGGCCCCGCGGGCCTCATCCGGCCCGCAGTGCCCGCCGGATCAGCGCCTCGAAGGCGGCCTGGTCGTAGGCCATCAGCAGCTCGGCGTTGTCGGCCCGGCCGCTGCGCCGGCCCCAGTCGACGACGGTGGCGCCCCGCGTCTCGGTCCCGACCAGTTCGATCCGCAGCGGCCGGCGTTCCAGCGTCACGGCATCTTCCGGCGCGACCACCAGCGCCATCGCCAGCGCGTCGGCGGCATGCCAGCGTTCACCGCGCAGGCCGGCGGACCATTCGCGGGTCTTGCGCGAGATCGCCTCGTAGAACCGGGCGCGCGGATGATCGGCGCGCAGCCAGGCCTCGACGTCGGTGTGCAGGAAGCCGTGACGGATCACCGCCTCCCAGTCCGCCACTTCGACGACCTTCCCGGTTGCGGCGAACGCCTCGAACACCACCCACGCGGCTTCGGGGTCGAAGCCGATGTTGAACTCCGCCGTCGGCGTGGTGTTGCCCTGCCCCGTCACCGCACCGCCCATGACCACGATCCGGCCGATGCGCTGCGGCAGCGTCGGGTCGAGCTTCAGCGCGACGGCGAGGTTGGTCAGCGGCCCGAGCATGCACACCACCAGCCGGCCGGCATGCGTGTGCGAGAGGCGGATCATCGCGAGCGCGGCGTGTTCGGCTTCGGCCTGCTTCGCGGCCGGCGCATAGCCAATGTCGCCGAAACCGTCGCGGCCGTGCACGTACGAGGCATCGGGCGCGGCGTGCAGCAGCGGCGCGTCGCAGCCGGCGAACACCGGGATGTCGACCTCGGCCACGTCGCACAGCTTCAGCGCGTTGGCGACGGTGTGTTTCAGGCCGACGTTGCCGGCGGCGATGGTCAGCGCGATCACCTCGTGACGCGGCGCGTCGAAGGCCATCAGCAGGGCGAGCGCGTCGTCCACGCCCGGGTCGGTGTCGATCAGCAGAGGGAGTTTGTCGTTCATCGACGGATTATGCCGATGCCGGGGCGACGGCACAGCCCCGCGGGCTAGAATCGGGCACTCGCATCACCGGAGCCGCCCATGCGCCCCACCGTCACCCCGTTCTTCCACGCCGACAGTTGCACCTGGACCTACGTGGTCGCCGACGACGCAACCAAGCAGGCGGCCATCGTGGACCCGGTGCTCGACTTCGACGCGAAATCCGGACGCACCGGCACGACGTCGGCGCAACAGCTGGTCGATCACGCGCAGGCACACGGCCTCGACGTGCGCTGGATCCTCGAAACCCACGCGCATGCCGATCATCTCAGCGCCGGCCACTGGCTGAAGACCGCGTTCCCCGCCGCGATGCTCGCCATCGGCGAAGGCATCCGCACCGTGCAGGCGACGTTCCGGCCGATCTTCGACCTCGGCGCCGACTTCGCGACCGACGGCTCGCAATTCGACCATCTGTTCGCCGACGGCGAACGGTTCGCGGTCGGCGCGATCGACGCCGAGGTGATCGCGGTGCCGGGCCACACCAACGACAGCGTCGCGTACCGCATCGGCGATGCGCTGTTCGTCGGCGATTCGATCTTCATGCCCGACGGCGGCACCGCGCGCTGCGATTTCCCCGGCGGCGACGCGGGCATGCTGTACCGCTCGATCCAACGCCTGTTCGCGCTGCCCGACGACACCCGCGTGTTCGTCTGCCACGACTACGCGCCGGGCGGCCGCGCCTACGCCTGCGAAACCACGGTCGGCGCGGAGAAGGCCGGCAACATCCACGTGCGCGACGGCGTGGACGAAGCGGCGTTCGTCGCCGTACGCACCGCGCGCGACGCCACGTTGGCGATGCCGGCGTTGTTGCTGCCGTCGGTCCAGGTCAACATCCGTGCCGGCCGCCTGCCCGAGCCCGACGCCAACGGCGTGCGTTACCTCAAGCTGCCGCTCGATCGGTTCTGATCCGCCCGCACGATCAACGTCGCACCGCCGCGGCTTCGATCGCGCGATGCAGCGCGTCGGCATCGCCTTCGGCGTAATCGGATTCGACGTAGGCGACGCGACCGTCGCGATCGATCACGAAGACCTTGCGCAGGTCGTAGCCCGCCTGCGCGTCGTAGCTGCCGTAGCGGCGGGCGATGGCGTAATCGGGATCGTTGACGTAACGCAGGTCGCGGGTTTCCAGCACGCGGCGCCAGCCGTCGAGCAATGCCGGCGTCGACGCACTGACCGCGAGCCGCACGACATCGCCGCGCAGCGGATCGTCCTTGGCGAGCAGGCGATCCATCTCGTCGAGCTGGACCGCGCAGGACATCATCCGCCGGCGTTCGCGCGCACGGGCGGCCTCGATCTTCGCTTCCACCGAACCAGCCTGCAGCGGCAGCGTGCCGCTGTAGGCGGCAGGATAGAACGCGAGCACGACGACCTTGCCGCGCAGCTCCGAAAGCCGCGGCCCGGCGGCGGAAGGTCGCGCTGCCTGGCCGCGCGGCGCGGGCATGCCGATCGCGAAGTCCGGCGCCTGATCGCCGACGACCGGCGGCGGCGTGCCCGGGTCGGCGACGATCGGATCGGGCGCGCCGAGCAGCCCCTTCACCGCCACCTCCAGCGGCTTGAGATGCTCGCCCTGCGCGCGGTAGCCGTCGTCGCGCCAGCGCACCACGTCATGCGCGTCGAGCAGCAGCACGGTGGCGTCGGCATCATCGGCGAGCGGGAGCGTGCGGCCGGTGGCGCTCGCGATGCCGGCCAGCGCCCGCGCGTCGATGACCGGGGCGCAGTCGCTGTCGGTGAACAGGGTGGCCGGTTCCTCGACGGCGCCGGTCACGAACACGGTCCGGACGCCGGGCTCGCGGGCGGCCGGCGGCAGCGCGTGCCCGAAGCGGAAATACTGCTGGAAAGCGAGCAGGAGCATGCCGCCGTACGTGCTCCGCGCCGGCATCAGCACCACCAGCCTGGGCGCGCCGTCCCAGCCCGCGGCGGGATCGCGGCAGAACAGCGACGCCGGCACGTGGTCGCCGACCGCAGCGGGCGCTGCCGCCGCCGGGCCGATGCCGCAGGCCGCGAGAAGCAGCCCGCCGAGACCGAGCGTCCGCATGGCATCGAGGGAACGGGACATGCGGGCTCTCCTTGCGACGGGGATTCGGACGGGAGCGCGAACGATTGCCGTCGCCGGATGAACCGCCCCCGAATCCGTCGATCAGGGCGCGGCGTTCGCTGCCGGCAGACCCAGCGCCTGCCGCACTCCCGTTTCCGTCGAGGTCATGCCTGCGCTGCGCCCGATATCCACCGCGTCCGCGGGCGTCATGCCGCGTGCGGCCAGCGCCAGCGCGAGAAGACCACCGGCGCGGTTGCCGCTGGCGCAGTGCACCAGCACCGGCCCGTGTGCGTCGTCGATCAGCGCGAACAGCGCGCGGGCGTTCTCGGGCGTGACGCCCGCATGGCCGGCGATCGGCAGCGCGAGGTAGCGCATGCCGGCGGCCTCGACTTCGGCGCGTTCGTCGCGGTCCTGCAGCTCGCCCGGTGTGCGCAGGTCGATCACGGTGCGCACGCCGCCCGCGGCGAGTGCCGACCAGTCGCCGGCGGCGGGCTGGCCCGCGGTGTAGACCTGCGGCTGCGGATGATGCAGCGCGAGGCCGGACGGCGCGGTCGCGGGCAGCGCGGCGGGCGCCTGCCGCGAAGGGAGGCTCGTGCACGCGACCGCCAGCACGGCGATCAAAACGAAGATACCGGCGGAACGCAGCGATGGACGTGGCATCGGAAACTCCCGGGAGGACGAAGGATCAGCCGGCATGCGCACGCGCCCAGCGCACGATGTCGGCGGCGCCGATCGCGCCGGACTGGCGCGCGAGTTCGCGACCGTGGCGGAACAGGACGAGCGTGGGAATGCTGCGGATGCCGAAGCGCGCGCCGAGGTCGGGCTGCGCCTCGGTGTCGATCTTGGCGAGGCGGAACGCCGGCTCCAGCGTGCGCGCGGCGGCCTCGAACTGCGGCGCCATCGCGCGGCAGGGCGCGCACCACGGCGCCCAGAAATCGACCAGCACCGGCAGGTCGGACTGCACGACGTGGCGCTCGAACGCGGCGGCGTCCAGCGCCACCGGATGCGCCGCGAACAGCGGCTGCCGGCAGCGCCCGCAGACCGGACCGTCGGCGAGGCGTGCGGCCGGCACGCGATTGAGGCCATGGCAGGCGGGACAGGCGATGTGCAGGCTTTCGGTCGTCATGACGGCTCCGTGTGGATCATGCCTGCGCAGGTCAGGCATCCGGGGGAATGGCGAGACGCGCGGTGAGACGGCGCGCGCGCGGCGCGAGCAGCACGATGCTCACCGTCGCCACCGGCCAGGCCAGCGCCCAGCGCAGGAGCCAGCGGGCGACCGCGGGCCATTCCCGCGCATCCAGCGACAACGTCAGCACCGCAGTGACGATGGCGGTCATCGCCCCGCCCATCAAGAGCGCGAATACCCACGGGAACCACGGTTTCGGCAAGCGTTTATCGTTCACGGTGCGCCCGTGCGGATTCCGCCTCGCCATCGTCCGGCCCCAGCGTGCTTTCGTAGGGGTACCGCGCATGGCCGAAACGCACGATCAGCACGCCGAGCGCCAGCAGCACGATCGCCGCGGCGCCGCTGATCATCAGCAGCGGCGAGTGGTACGCCGAATCGGCCATCAGGTGGCGGGCGATGCCGACCATCGCGATGTACAGCGGCATCCGCACCGGCAACTTGCCCATGCGCCAGTACGTTTCGACCATCGACACGATCTCGAGGTACATGAACAGCAACAGCAGGTCGCCGATCCCGACCTCACCGCTGTGCAGCATGCCGCGCACGTGGCCGACACCGGCCGCGATCACGACCACCAGCACCACGGCCAACCCGATGTATTCGAGCAGGCGGATGCCGCGTGCGATCGGCGCGGCGGCACCCGGCGGCAGCGGCGAAATCGTCATGGTCGTCGTCGGGCCTGCGTCGCTCAGGCCGGTGCGCCCGGCACGTGCACGGCGCCGTCGGCATCGACGATCTTCACGTCGACCGACACGCCCTCGCGCACGCTCTGGGTGACGATGCAGAACTGCTCGAACTGCGCCAGCACGCGGTCGAAATGTTCGAGGTCCGCCGCCTTGTCGCCGAGGTGGATCGTCACGTCGGCATGCGGGATACGCCAGCGCCCTTCGGCATTGCGTTCACGGCGGGCCACGATCTCGGCACGGATCGGCGACGGATCGTTCCTGAACTTGCGCAGCGCGAACACGAGGCTGGCGGAGAGACAATTGGCGATGCCCGACAGCAGCAGCGCCGACGGATTGGGGCCGGCACCGGCTCCCAGCGGCGCGGGCTCGTCGGTATGCAGCGCTTCGAGCGCGGTGCCCTCGAAATTCACCTTGAAGGCGTAGGGGCCTTCCTGTTCCAGGACGATGCGGATGTCGGTCGCGTCGCTCATGCGCGGATTCCTCTCAGGGAGATGCGGGGACTTCCACCCACAGCGCGCCACGCAGATCACCGGCCTCGAAACCGATGGCGGTGTCGCCGGGGTAGTGACGGGCCAGGGCGGCACGGGTGTCGTCCGCCAGCGCCTTGCCGTGGCACGCCAGGCACACCGGCTCGACCGCGATGCCACGCATGCTGCGCAGCGCGATGCCCGCAGGCAGGCTCTCGGTCTGGACGCGCTGCAGCGCTGACACGGGCGTCCCCGCCGCGGCCTCGTGCTCGAACGCGGCAAGCACCTCGGCCTGCCATGCGGCCGGCGCGTTGGCGGGACTGCGCCGGCGGCCCGCCACCGGCACCCGGCCGAGGCGGACGCCGTATTCCGCGGAGACCCGCGCGGCGATCTTCGGCGCCTCGTCGTGGCAGAAACCGATGGCCCCGACCGTACCGTCTGCGGCGAGCTTCGCGCCCAGCGCGGACTTCAGCGCACCGGCGAAGGCAGCGCCGGCTGCCTTGGCGCGCTCGGCGGGCGCCATCGGCACCGCGACCGTTGCCTGCGGCGCCACGACCGCCGCCGACGGCGCTGCCGGCACGGCCGTCCGCGCGCACCCGGCGATGGCCAGCACCAGGGCGCAGGCTTGCGCACAAGCGGCGAAACGCGAACCGATCATGGCTTGACCTCCGATGCGGCGGGCGCGCCGCGCGCGGCCTTCGCCGACAACAATACGAAATACAGCAGCGGGATGACCACCAGCGTCAGCGCCGTGCTCACCAGGATGCCGAAGATCAGCGACACCGCGAGGCCGTTGAAGATCGGGTCGTCGAGGATGAAGAACGCGCCCAGCATCGCCGCGGCCGCGGTCAGCACGATCGGCTGCGCGCGCACGGCGCAGGCCTCGATCACCGCCTCGGCCGGCGTCCTGCCCTCGCCCACGGCCTGGTTGATGAAGTCGACCAGCAGGATGGAGTTGCGCACGATGATGCCGGCGAGCGCGATCATGCCGATCATCGAGGTCGCAGTGAACTGCGCGCCCAGCAGCGCGTGCCCGGGCATCACGCCGATCACCGTCATCGGGATCGGCGCCATGATCACCAGCGGCACCAGATAGCTGCGGAACTGGGCGACGATCAGCAGGTAGATCAGCACCAGGCCCGCGGCGTAGGCGATGCCCATGTCGCGGAAGGTCTCGTAGGTAATCTGCCACTCGCCGTCCCACTTGATCGCATACGTCGCGGTGTCCGCGGGCTGGCGGATGAAGAACTGGCCGAGCTTGCGACCGTCGACGGCGTTGTCCGAGACCTGCCCGACCACGTCGAACATGCCGTACAGCGGGCTGTCGAGCGCGCCGGCCTCGTCGCCGGTCACGTATACCACCGGCAACAGGTCCTTGTGATGGATCGCGCCGTCCCACGTGGTGCGCACGGTCTTCGTCACTTCTGCGAGCGGCACCGACTGGCCCTGCCCGCCCTTCACCGACAGCGCGAGCAGGCGATCGAGCGACGCCTGTTCGGCGACCGGCACGCGCAGGCGCACGGGCTTGGGCTGGCGCGAGACGCCGTCCTGCACGAACGTCGCGTCGTAACCGCCGACCGCGGCCGCGAGCGTGTTCGCGATCGTCGACTGGTCGACGCCGAGCTTCGTCGCACGCTCGCGATCGACCACCAGCACTTCGCGCGGCGCCGGCGCTTCCACCGTGGTGTCGATGTCGACGAGGCCTTCGGTGCCGTGCAGGCGCTTTTCGAGCGCCAGTGCGACCTTGCGGCTGCCCGCATAATCCGGGCCGTAGATTTCCGCCACCAGCGGCGACAGCACCGGCGGGCCGGGCGGCACTTCCACCACTTTCACCGACGCGCCGTAGCGGCGGCCGATGGCGTCGAGCCCCGGCCGGATCGCCAGCGCGATGTCGTGGCTCTTGCGCTTGCGATGGTGTTTGTCGACCAGGTTGACCTGCAGGTCGCCGACATTCGCGCCGCTGCGCAGGAAGTACTGGCGCACCAGGCCGTTGAAGTTGATCGGCGCCGACGTGCCGGCATAGCCCTCGAAACTCTCGACTTCGGGCACGGTGGCGACCTTCGCCGCGAGTTCGGTCAGCAGCGCGTTCGTCGTCTCCAGCGTGCTGCCCTCGGGCATGTCCACGACCACCTGGACTTCGGACTTGTTGTCGAACGGCAGCATCTTCAGCACGACCAGCTGCACCACCGCGAGACTCGCCGCCAGCAGCACCAGCGCAGCCATGCCGGCGAACAGCAGCCGACGACGACGCGGCGCGCGATCGCCGGACAGGAACGGCGTCATCACCTTGTCGAACAGGCGATGCAGGCGGCCTTGCTCCTGCGCGGCGTCGCCGTGCGCCTCGTCGTGCGCGACGTGCGGCTTCAGCAGCTTCAGCGACAACCACGGTGTGACCACCAGCGCGACCGCCAGCGACAGCACCATGCCGGCCGAAGCGTTGATCGGGATCGGCCGCATGTACGGGCCCATCAGGCCGCTGACGAACGCCATCGGCAGCAGCGCGGCGATCACGGTGAACGTGGCGAGGATGGTCGGCCCGCCGACTTCGTCGACCGCGGGCGGGATCGCTTCGAGCAAGGTCTTGCCGCCGCGCGCCATGTGCCGGTGGATGTTCTCCACCACCACGATCGCGTCGTCGACGAGGATGCCGATCGAGAAGATCAGCGCGAACAGCGACACGCGGTTGAGCGTGAAGCCCATCGCCCACGACGCGAACAGCGTCAGCGCGAGCGTCAGCACCACCGCCGCGCCGACCACGACCGCCTCGCGGCGGCCCAGCGCGAAGAGCACCAGCAGCACCACCGACATCGTCGCGAACATCAGCTTCTGGATGAGCTTCTTCGCCTTGTCGGTGGCGGTCTGGCCGTAGTCGCGCACGATCTCGACGTGCACGCCCTCGGGGATCAGTTCGCCGCGCAGCGCATCGAGGCGGGTCGCGATCGCGGAGGTGATGTCGGACGCGTTGCTGCCCGGCTTCTTGGCGATGGCGATCGTCAGCGCCGGCGCGGTGCCGGCCTTCGGTCCACCCTTGCCCGCGGGCGTGCCGTGCCAGACGTAGCTCGACGGCACATCGATGCCGGCGCGCACGTCGGCGACGTCGGCCAGCGTCACCGGCTTGCCGCCCTGCACGCCGAGCACCAGCGTCGCGACGTCGTCGCGATCGGCGAGGAAGCGACCGGCCGTCACCGGCACCGCGGTGTCGCCGCCGACGCGTTCGCCGACCTGGCGCACGACGTTCGCGGCCTGCAATGCCTGCGCCACTTCGCCGACGCTCAGGCCGAAGGCCGCGAGTCGGGTCGGGTCCAGCGTCACCGCCACCACGCGATCCGGCGCGCCGATGGCGTAGACGTCGCGCGTGCCGGGCACGCGCTTGAGTTCGGTTTCCAGCGTGCGCGCCACCGCCGACAGTTGCTCGATGCCGGTGTCGGGATCGTCCGACCACAGCGTCAGTGCCATCACCGGCACGTCGTCGATGCCCTTGGGCTTGATCAGAGGCTGGCCGACACCGGTGCCCGCCGGCAACCAGTCGGCGTTGGAGAACACCTGGTTGTACAGGCGCACGATCGCCGGCTGGCGCTCCACGCCCACGGTGTATTCGACGGTCAGCACCGCCATGCCGGGACGACTGATCGAATAGACGTGCTTCACGCCTTCGATCTCGGACAATTTCTGTTCGAGCGGATAGCTCACCAGTTGCTCGACATCGCGCGCGGTCGCGCCGGGGAACGGCACGAACACGTTCGCCATGGTCACGTCGATCTGCGGCTCTTCCTCGCGCGGCGTGATCAGCACGGCGACGAGGCCGAGCATCAGGCCCATCAGCGCGAGGATCGGCGTCAGCGGGTTGGCCTGGAACGCGCGCGCGATGCGGCCGGAAAACCCGAGCCGCGGCGCCGCGTCGCGGGGGGCTGCGTCACTCATGCGTCGCTCCCGCGGCTTCGCGCTGCGCGACCACCGCCTGCAACGCCGCCTGCGGATCGCGCGCGATCGCGTCGCCCGGATGCAGGCCGGCCAGCACTTCGACGCTGTCGCCCGCGGCATCGCCCAGCCGCACCTGCCGCAGCAGCGCACGGCCGTCCTTCACGACATAGACGGCGGCGAGTTCGCCACGGCGGTAGATGGCGGATGCCGGCACGCGCAGCGTGCGGGCCTCGCTGCGGATCGGGAACGTCACCTTGGCGGTGCGGCCCGGCGTCGGCGGCGTGTCGAGCGCCGGCAGCAGCACGCGCACGGTCACGCTGTGGCTGGCCGCATCGGCGGCGGGGAACACGATGACCTGGCGCGCGTCGACCGTTCGACCGTCGTCGAACGCGACGCGGGCACCGGGCTGCGCGCGGATGGCGTCGGCCGCGGACTGCGGCACGTGCACTTCGATACGCAGATCGTCCGGCGCGTACACGGTGAGCAGGCGCTGGCCGGGGCCGACGGTCTCGCCTGGCTCGACGTCGCGCGCGGAGACGATGCCCGAATACGGCGCGCGCACGGTGGTGTAGTCGGCGTTCTGCCCGGCCGAGGACAGCTGCGCACGTGCGGCGTCGCGCGCGGCGTTCGCGGCATCGCGCGCGGCGCGCGCCTGGTCGAGCTGTGCGCGCGAGACGTATTCGCCCTTGGAGAGCGCGGCGTAGCGCTGGAACTGGCGTTCGGCTTCCGCGGCGGAGGCTTCCGCCGCACGCAGCTGCGCGCGCGCGGCGTCGACGCCGGCCTGCTGTTCGACCACGGTCAGGCGCAGCAGCACCTGGCCCGCGGCGACGCGATCGTTCACGTCGGCATCGACCGCGGTCACGCGGCCGCCGGTCTGCGCCGACAGCACCGCTTCGCGCACGGCTTCCACGGTGCCGTCCCAGGTCTGCCCGCCGGTCGCGGCATCGGCCGCGACGACGAGCGTGTCGAGCTTCGGCAGCGGCGCCGTTTCGCGCGCGGCGTCGTTGCCACCGCATGCGGACAGCGCGAGCGCCAGCGCCGTTGCCAGCGTGATGGAACGGAAGGACGTGTTCACTTGAAGGCGCATCCGCTGGCGATCCCGAGTTTGCGGAAGACGATCGCCGCCGGGCAGAAGCCGGTGACGCTGGACTGCAGCAGGTTCGCGCCGATGAAGGCGGTGAACAGCCAGAACCACGGCGAGACGAAATGCGTGAGCGCGAGACTCAGCAGGATCATCATGCCGGCGAAGGCAAGGACGGCACGGTCGAGATTCATGTCGATGCTCCGGACAAGGCGAAGGACGTGGGGGAGGAAGGCATCACTTCAGGCGCTCGATGCCCAGCGCGCTGAGCACGTATTTCTCGTAGATCGGCTCGCTGGTGCCGTTGCGCATCTTGTAGAGGAAGTACTTCTCGAACGCGATCTTGGCCAGGTGTACCCACTTGCCGATCTTCGTCCAGGTGACATTGCGCGGCGGGATCTGCGGCAGCGCCACGAACGCGGCGCCGGTGTCGCCCATGTCGGCCAAGCACACCGCGTTCCAGGTGCCTTCGAACACGGGCGGCTCGCCCTTCAGTTCGGCCTGGATGTTGCGCACGATGGTGGTGACCATCGACTCGATCATGAAGCCGGTTTTCGGCGCGCCGGTCGGCACCGGCGTGGTTTCCACCGGCGGAATGGCGACGCACACGCCGGCGGCGAAGATGCGCGGATGCTTCGGGCTGCGCTGGTGCTTGTCGACGATGACGAAGCCGCGCGGATTGCACAGGCCTTCGACCGCCGCCACCGCATCCACGCCGCGGAACGCGGGCAGCATCATCGAATAGGCGAACGGGAGCACGTGCTCCTTCGCCGGTTGGCCCTGGTCGTCGCACTCGTTGACGGTCATCTCGCCGGCGCGCACGTCCTTCACCCGGGCGTTGACGACCCACTTGATGTGGCGCTGGCGCATCTCCGATTCCATGAGGCCCTTGGAATCGCCGACGCCGCCCAGGCCCATGTGGCCGATGTAGGGCTCGCTGGTGACGAAGGTCATCGGCACCTTGTCGCGCAGCTTGCGCTTGCGCAGGTCGGCGTCGAGGATCATCGCGAATTCGTAGGCCGGGCCGAAGCAGCTGGCGCCGGCCATCGCGCCGACCACCACCGGACCGGGCGCCTTCAGGAAGGCCTCGTAGGCATCCCAGGCGTGCTGCGCATGCGGCGTGGTGCAGATCGATTGCGTGTGGCCGCCATCCGGGCCGCTGCCCGGCACTTCGTCGAAGGCCAGCTTGGGGCCGGTGCAGATCAGCAGATAGTCGTAATCGAGGGTGGTGCCGTCGCCGGTGACGACGCAGTGCGCGTCGGCGTCGATCTTTGCCACGCCGTCGCTGCGGAAGTCGATGCCCTTCTTCGCCAGGTGTTCGCCGGCCTTGAGGGTGATGTCGTCCGGCTTGCGCCAGCCGACCGCCACCCAGGGATTGGATGGCGTGAAACTGAAGCGCTCACCGTCGCCGACGACGGTGATGCGATGCGCCTTGCCGAGGATGTCGCGCAGTTCGTAGGCCGCGCTCATGCCGCTGAGTCCCGCTCCGATCACGACGATGCTGCTCATGGCCCCTCCCAGGGTGAATTTGATGTATTTCTAATTTAGAATTATCTTAATTAGAGTTTGCTAGACTGTCAATCGCCCCACGGAGGACTCCCCCATGACCTACACCGCCCAGGATCTCGTGGCCCAGGCGCGGGCCGTGATCGAGGAAATCGATCCCGATCGCCTGCGCGCCCTGCAGGCCGCCGGTGCCCCCTTGATCGACGTGCGCGAGCCGGCCGAATACGCCGAAGGCCACCTGCCCGGCGCCGTCAACCTGCCCCGCGGCGTGCTGGAATTCCAGGTCGACGGCCATCCGGCCGTGGCGACCGGCGCGGATCCGAACCTCTCCCACCGGCGCGCGCCGGTGATCCTCTACTGCCGCACCGGCGGCCGTTCGGCGCTGGCGGCCGAGGCACTGAAGCGACTGGGCTTCGACCGCCCGCTCTCGCTGGCCGGCGGCTGGCTGCGCTGGGTGGAAGCCGGCGGCGAGGTCGAGGGTCCCGCACGATGAATGCAGCGCGCCGTCGCACGGCCGCGGACGCGGCTTCCATGGGCGAACAGATGCAGGCACAGGCCGAACAGGCCGCGGAGCTGCTGAAAGCGTTGTCCAACCCGCAGCGCCTGCGGGTGATGTGCCTGCTGATCGACGGCGAGAAGACCGTCGGCGAGATCAACGCCGAGGTCGACCTCAGCCAGTCGGCGCTGTCGCAGCATCTCGCGGTGCTGCGCGAGGGCGGGCTGGTGCAGACCCGGCGCGAATCGCAGAGCGTGTACTACTCGGTCGCGACCGGCCCGGTGCACCAGTTGATCCGCACCCTGCACGACATTTACTGCCCGACGCCGGAAGGCGCCGGCGAAGGCCTGTGCTGATGCCTCAGGCCCCGGCGTAACGCGCGGCGCCGCCGACCCAGCGCCGCGCGATGCCGTCGGCGGTGTCCGGCGCGGCGCGCAGCAGCGCATCGGCGATCCGCTGCACGGTCGGCAGCAAACCGGCGTCGCGGCCGAGGTCGGCGATGCGGAATGCGGCCAGTCCCGTCTGCCGCGTGCCCAGCAGTTCGCCCGGGCCGCGCAGTTCGAGATCCTTTTCGGCGATCACGAACCCGTCGTTGGTCTCGCGCATCGTCTCCAGCCGCTGCTTCGCCATGCGCGACAGCGGCGTCTGGTACAGCAGCACGCAGCTCGACGCCGCACAGCCCCGCCCCACCCGGCCGCGCAACTGGTGCAATTGCGCCAGACCGAGACGTTCGGCGTTCTCGACGATCATCAGCGACGCGTTCGGCACGTCGACGCCGACCTCGATCACCGTCGTCGCCACCAGCAACTGCAGCTCGCCGGCCTTGAACGCGGCCATCGTCTTCTGTTTCTCGGCCGGCTTCATGCGCCCGTGCACCAGCGCGATCCTCAGCCCGGGCATCTGCTTGACCAGCGTCTCGTAGGTGCTCTGCGCGGCCTGCGCGACGACTTCGTCGCTGTCGTCGATCAGCGTGCACACCCAGTACGCCTGCCGGCCCTCGCGACACGCAGCGCGGATGCGTTCGATCAGTTCAGGCCGGCGCTCGGCGCTCAGCACCACCGTCTGCACCGGCGTGCGCCCGGGCGGCAGTTCGTCGATGGCGGAGACGTCGAGATCCGCGTACGCGGCCATCGCCAGCGTGCGCGGGATCGGCGTGGCGGTCATCACCAACTGGTGCGGCACGCAGTCGCCGCGATCGCCCTTGTCGCGCAGCGCGAGGCGCTGGTGCACGCCGAAGCGGTGCTGCTCGTCGACGATGGCGAGCGCGAGATCGTGGAAGGCCACGCCTTCCTGCATCAGCGCGTGCGTGCCGACGACCATCTGCGCGGTGCCGTCGGCGATCTCCGCCAGCACCACGGCACGCGCCTTGCCGCCGACCTTGCCCGCCAGCCAGGTCACGCGCACGCCCAGCGGTTCGAGCCACGCGCGCAGGTTCGCGAGATGCTGTTCGGCCAGCAGTTCGGTCGGTGCCATCAGCGCCGCCTGGCGGCCTTCGCGCACGGCCAGCAGCGCGGCCATCGCCGCGACCACGGTCTTGCCGCTGCCCACGTCGCCCTGCACCAGTCGCAGCATCGGCATGGGTTTCGCGAGGTCTTCGCGGATCGCCTCGAACACCCGCGCCTGCGCGCCGGTGAGTGCGAACGGCAGCGTCTCGCGCAGGCGCGTGGCGAGGCGCCCGTCGCGCAGCGGCCGCGCGCGATGCGCCTGTGCGGCGATGCGCTGGCGCCGCAATGTGAGGTGGTGTGCCAGCAGTTCCTCCAGCGCAAGCCGACGCTGCGCGGGATGCGTGCCGGCCAGCAGCGCCTGCACGTCGCTGCCCAGCGGCGGGCGATGCAGCGTCAGCAGCGCGTCGCGCAGCGACGGCAGCCCCGTGCACAGCGACTCGCGCGCGAGCACGTCGGCCGGCAGCAGTTCGAGTGCGGCCTCGTCGGGCAATCGCTCCAGCGCCTGCGCGATCAGGCGCCGCAGCGTCACCGGACCGATGCCTTCGATCATCGGATACACCGGATCGAGGCGATCACTCAGTTCGCCGGCATCGTCCGCGCCCAGCACGCGATAGCTGGGATGCACGATTTCGAGTCCATTCTGGCCGGGCCGCGGCGTGCCGTAGGCGCGCACGCGCGCACCGACGGCGAACTGCGACACTTGCTGCGAACGGAAATGGAAGAAGCGCAGCACCAGCGTCGCGCCGGAATCGTCGCCGATCGCCACGCGCAGCATCGGCCGGAAACGGTAGCCGCGCTCGACCGCTTCGACCCGGCCTTCGACCTGTGCCGGCCGGCCGGGCTGCAGCATCCGGATCGGCGTCAGCTCGGTGCGGTCCTCGTACTGCCGCGGCAGGTGGAACCACAGGTCCTGCAGCGTCGTCAGCCCGCGCGCGGCGAGTTTCTCCGCGACCTTCGCGCCCACGCCGTCCAGCGCCACGAGCGGCTGTGCGGCGGGGTCGAGCTGCGGAACCGGGCGGGACGGGGCGCGGGCCATGCGCGACGGCGCGGAAAGACGCAGCTCAGCGCAGGACGAGGATCGCGTCGACCTCGAACTTCGCGCCGCGCGGAAGCGCCGACACCTGGATGGTCGAACGCGCGGGATACGGCGCATCGAACACGGCTTCCATCACCGCATTCACCGCGGCGAACTCCGACAGGTCGGTCAGGTACAGGCCCACGCGCACGATGTCGTCGAACGAACCGCCGGCGGCTTCGCACACCGCACGCAGGTTCGCGAACGCCTGCTGCGCCTGCGCGGTGATGTCGCCTTCGACGATCAGGCCGGACGCCGGATCCAGCGGAATCTGGCCGGAGAGGAAGACCATGTCGCCGGCCCGGGTGGCCTGCGAATACGGACCGATGGCGGCGGGAGCGTGCGGGGTCTGGATGGGCTCGCGGGGCATGGGCATCACCTGCTGGAAGAGAACGGAAGTGTACCGTTGTAGGTCGGGCCTTGGCCCGACATCGCGACGCTGCAGGTCGCGCCGAACGAACGTCGAAGCGACCGGCCGGGCGTCTTCAACGAAAATCGAAATCGTGCCGACAGCGATGCGGAACGATCAGGCGCGTCGCGATGGCAGGCCAGGGCCCGCCTACATCCGCTGCACGCCGTGCACCACGCCCAGCCGGCGCACGCGGCGGATGACCTCGGCGAGATGCTTGCGGTCGCCGACCTCGATGCCGAAGCGGATCACCGCGATGTTCCTGTCGCGGTCGAGGTATTCCACCGCGTCGATGTTGGAGTCGGCCTGCGCGATGGCGGCAGCGACCTGCGCCAGCACGCCCGGACGGTTCTCGACCTCGATGCGCAGGGCGACCGAGTAATCACCGCTGACTTCGCGATCCCAGCCGATCGCGACCCAGCGCTCGGGAGATTTGCGGTATTCGGCGACGTTCGCGCAATCCATGCGGTGCACGACGATGCCGCGGCCGGCGGTGTGGTAACCCATCACGTCGTCGCCGGGGATCGGCATGCAGCACTGCGCGAACGTGACCACGCCGCGCTCGGCGCCGGTGATCAGGATCTTCTCGCCATGGCGGACGACCGCCGCGGGATCGAAACCGTCCTGCTTGTCCGGCAGACGGTGCGCGAGTACCTGCGCGACCTGCGTCGGCATGCGATTGCCCAGCGCGATGTCGGCCAGCAGCGCTTCCAGCCGCGGGTAGCGATGGTCGGAGAGGAAAGCCTCCAGCCGCGTCGCCGGGATGCGGTCGAGCGAGGTGTCCATCCCTTCCAGCGCGCGGTCGAGCATGCGATGGCCGAGCTGCACCGCGTCCTCGTGTTCGAGCTGCTTGAGCTGGTGGCGGATCGCGGTGCGCGCCTTGCCGGTGACCACGAACTCCAGCCACTGCGGCTTCGGCGCCGCGGATTTCGCGGTGATGATCTCCACGCTCTGGCCGCTGACGAGCTTCGTGCGCAGCGCGACCAGCCGGCGGTCGACGCGTGCCGCCACCGCATGGTTGCCGACGTCGGTGTGCACCGCGTAGGCGAAGTCCAGCGTGGTCGAATTGCGCGGCAGCGCCATGATGTCGCCCTTCGGCGTGAACAGGTAGACCTCGTCCGGGAACAGGTCGATCTTCACGTTCTCGAGGAATTCCAGCGACGAGCCGGTGCCGCGCTGCGATTCGATCAGGTTCGCCACCCACAGCTGCGCGCGGTTCTGTGCGCTGCTGGACTTGCCCTCGCCGTGCTTGTACGACCAGTGCGCGGCGATGCCGCGTTCGGCGATGAGGTCCATTTCCTCGGTGCGGATCTGCACCTCGATCGGCGAACCGTAGGGCCCGAACAGCACCGTGTGCAGCGACTGGTAGCCGTTGGCCTTGGGGATCGCGATGAAATCGCGGAAGCGGCCGTCCAGCGGCTTGAACACCGAATGCACCACGCCCAGCGCGTGATAGCACTCCGGCACCGTGCGCAGCACCAGGCGGAAGCCGAAGACGTCCATCACCTGATCGAATGTTTTGCCTTCCGCGCGCATCTTCGTGTAGATGCTCCACGGCGACTTCACCCGACCGACCAGCCGGAACTGGAAGCCTTCCTTGCCGAGGCGCTGCGCGAACTGCGCCTCGATCTTGGTCATCGCCTCGCGCCGCACCAGCGGCTGCGTGCGGATGCGCCGGCCCAGCACCGCGTGGCGCCACGGATGCAGCGCGCGGAAGCCGAGGTCCTGCAGCTCGGCCTTGATCTTGTTCATGCCCAGGCGCTGGGCGATGGGCGCGTAGATCTCCAGCGTCTCGCGCGCGATGCGCGTGCGCGCTTCCGAACTCTGCGCGCCGAGCGTGCGCATGTTGTGCAGGCGATCGGCCAACTTGATCAGGATGACGCGCAGGTCGCGCGCCATCGCCAGCATCATCTTGCGGAAGCTCTCGGCCGCCGCCTCCTGGCGATCGCGGAACTGCAGCTTGTCCAGCTTGGTGACGCCCTCGACCAGTTCGGCCACGGTCGCGCCGAATTCGGCGGTGATCTCCTCGCCGGTCAGCGGCGTGTCCTCGATGGTGTCGTGCAGGATCGCCGCCACCAGCGTCTCGATGTCCACGCCCTGCTCGGCCAGCACCGTCGCCGCCGCCACCGGATGGGTGATGTAGGGCTCGCCTGACTTGCGGGTCTGGCCGGCGTGCGCCGCGGCGCCGACGCGCCAGGCGCGGATCAGCGTGGCGCGTTGCTCGGCCGGCAGGTACGCCGCCGCCACCTCCAGCGCACGGACGTAGTCCGGCAGCTCCGCGTCGGGCGCGGGCGTGGGACCGGACTGGATCGGCTCGAGTTGACTCATCCCCGAAGCCTAAGGGGAAACGCCGGAGATTGGGAATGGGTCTCGCCGGGCCCTGCATGCACCGCGCACGGCGACGGCATGGGGCCCTGAACGACGAAACCCCGCCTGGGCGGGGTTTCGGTGTGCGGCCGATGGATCGGCAAGGCTTACAGGTCGTCGCCCTTCGACAGGTCGTCGTCGGCGACCACTTCGGCGGCGGCCCATTCCAGCGCCTCGCGCTCCTTGCGCTCGCGCTCCGCCTTCTCGACGGCGTCGATATAGCCGTTGTCGATGCGGCGGGCGGCGATTTCGCGCAGGGCCAGGACGGTGGGCTTGTCGTTGGCTTCGCTGTTGTCGATCTGCGGATCGACCCCGTTGGCGAGCTGGCGGGCGCGCTTGGCGGCCATCATGACCAGTTCGAAGCGGTTGTCGACGACTTGCAGGCAATCTTCAACGGTGATGCGGGCCATGGGGGCTCCCGGCGGCGCGAGGCCGTCCGTCATTGTGTGGGAACCGGAGATTGTAACGATTCCAGGCGGCTGTGGACAAGTCCAGCATTCCCCCTGCCCAAGGCCTGCCGTGCGGCCCACCCGCGCCCCGGAGCGGCCCACGCCGCGGCGCCACGTTCGCGGAATTTGCCCCGCCCGGCGCAAACCGCGAAAATCGCGGGATTCCCGCAGGAGTCCGACATGAGCGAGCCCACGCAGCAGGCCGAGATCGAACGCGACGTCATGGAGTACGACGTCGTCACCGTCGGTGCCGGCCCGGCCGGGCTGGCGTTCGCGATCCGCCTGAAGCAGCTGAATCCCGAGCTGTCGGTCTGCGTGATCGAGAAGGCATCGACGATCGGGGCGCACATCCTCTCCGGCGCGGTCATCGAGACCGGCCCGCTGGACGCCCTGCTGCCCGAGTGGCGCAAGGCGCCGCCGCCGATCTGCGTGCCGGCGACCGAGGACGAGTTCTGGCTGCTGACCAAGACCGGCGGCCGCAAGCTGCCCGTGCCGCCGGGCATGAACAACCACGGCAACGTGATCGTCAGCCTCGGCGCGATGTGCGCCTGGCTGGCGCCGCAGGCCGAGGCGCTGGGCGTCGAGATCTATCCGGGCTTCGCCGCCGCCGAGACCCTGCACGACGCCGACGGCAAGGTCGTCGGCGTGCGCATCGGCGACATGGGCGTGGCCAAGGACGGGTCGCACAAGCCCGGCTTCACCGCCGGCATCGACATCCGCGCCAAGGTCACCGTGCTCGCCGAGGGCGCCCGCGGCCACCTCACCAAGCGCCTGATCCAGCGCTTCCAGCTGGACAAGGACAGCGACCCGCAGGGGTACTCGATCGGCATCAAGGAACTGTGGCAGGTGCCCGAGGACCGGGTCACGCCCGGCAAGATCGTCCACAGTTTCGGCTGGCCGGCCGACAGCCACACCTACGGCGGCAGCTTCCTGTACCACCTGGACAAGGGCCGGGTCGCGCTGGGCTACGTCAGCGGCCTCGACTACCACGACCCGGACTACAAGCCGTGGGAAGCCTTCCAGCAATGGAAGAACCATCCGATGGTGAAGCCGCTGCTGGACGGCGGCAGCATCGTCTCTGCCGGCGCCCGCGCCATCGTCACCGGCGGCTGGCAGTCGCTGCCGAAGGTCGAGATGCCGGGCGCGCTGCTGATCGGCGACACCGCCGGCCTGCTCAACGTGCCGAAGATCAAGGGCACGCACCAGGCGATCCGCTCGGGCATGCTCGCGGCCGAGCACCTGGTCGGCTCGCAACTGGCGCCGGAAGGCTTCGACGCGAAGCTGCGCGCCTCCGACGCGATGGCCGAGCTGAAGAAAGTCCGCAACGTGAAGCCCGGCTTCAAGCGCGGCCTGTGGCTCGGCATGCTCAATGCGGCCTGGGAGACCGTCACCGGCGGCGCCTCGCCGTGGACGCTGAAGAACAAGGCGGACTGGTCGTCGCTGGACAAGGTCGGCGCGCACGAGCAACCGAAACGCGACTATGTCGACCGCACGCTGGCGCCGCGCGACCGCCTCGCTGCGGTGTACTTTGCCGCGACCGAGCACGACGAAGACCAGCCTGTGCATCTGAAGGTGCGGGACACGTCGGTCTGCGTGAGCCAGTGCGCAGAGGAATACGGCAACCCGTGCACGCGCTTCTGTCCCGCCGGCGTGTACGAAATCGTCGCCGACGTGCGTGCTGATGGAAGCGAGGGAAAGCGCCTGCAGATCAACGCTGCCAACTGCGTGCACTGCAAGACCTGCGACATCAAGGACCCGTACCAGCTCATCGACTGGGTCACGCCGGAAGGCGGCTCGGGGCCGAATTACCAGAATCTCTGAGCGCGTCCCGCTCGGCACACGAAGAAACGCCCGGGAATCCCGGGCGTTTCCTTTTCGCGACGACGAATCGGATCAGCGTCGCGCTGCCACCGGCTCCTGGCCGGGCGCCGGCATGTGCTGGCCCGACGTCTGCGCGAACGGAGTCGTGTCCATCTTCTGCAGACTGTCGCGCAGTGGCGTGCTCTCCGCCTGCGCACGATCGATGTGTGCCTGCCGCGACGTCGCGCCCGACGGATCACCGTCGCCGATGAAGATGTTCTGCTTCCCGCCCGCGGTCTGGTGGCCCATGACCACGTAGTCGATGTTGCGGATGCCGTTTTCCTTCGCCAGCACCACCAGACTCGCCGCGGTCTGTTCGACCGGCAACTGCGCGCCGGAACCGTTCAACCGCTGCACGCCGGACACCGCCTGCTGGTACAACCCCTGGTTTTCCGGCAGGACAACCGGCTGCGCGTCGCGCGACGCCGCGATCGGGCGCGAAGGCTCCGGGAACGGAATCGGATCGGGCGCATGCGAGATCGGCCGGGAAGGCTTCGAGCCGCCGCCGAAGTGGATGGTAATGCCGACGCGGCCGTAGGTTTCGTGGGTCTCGGGGCGATAACCGGCCTCGGCGGTGAACTGGTAGCGATCGCTGCCGGTGGTCGACACCTTCGCACCGAACTCGGACACGCGAAACGGCCCCATGCTGTTGTCCGCACGCACGACGCCGCTGTATTCCAGATCCTTGTTCTTGAAATTGATAGAGCCGCCAACGCTGGTCACCGGACCGAACTTGCCGTCGAATCCCACCGATCCGGCGCCGTCGTTGAAACCCAGCTTGCCGCCGACGCCGAACGTGTTGCCCAGCCGGTCCTTGGTCAGCGTCGCGTTGAGCTCGTTGCCGTTCGGGAAACTGGCGCCGAGCTTGTAGTTGGACGCGCCGTTGGGCTCGTCGATCCGGAAGCTCGCCAGGCCTTTGCCGTCGCGCCACACGCCGAACGCCGCATCGGCACCGTAGACCTTGCCCGCCGGCGACTTCGACAGATCGAAGTTCAGCGTGTCGCCGTTGTCGAACTTCAGCCTGGAATTCAGCGACGAGGTGTGCGCCGGCTCATCGACGCGGAAACCGCCGGTGCCGGTGCCGTTCTGCCCGAGGCGGAACGTCGTTTCGGCACCGTAGATCGCGCCATTCTTCGTGTTCGTGTAGTCGGCACCGAGACCGAAACCGTCATTCCACTTGAGCTTGGTGTTGAACATCGACGTGCCGGCTGGTTCGTCGACGCGGAACGCCGCCGTGCCGTTGCCGTCCTTGCCCAGCTTGAAGCCGGCGTCGGCGCCGTAGATCTGCCCGGCCTTGGTATTGCTGTAGTCGGCGTTGAGATGGAAGTCGTCGTTGAACTTGAGCTTGGTGTTGAACATCGACGTCCCGGCGGGCTCGTCGACACGGAACGCAGCGGTGCCGGTGCCGTCCTTGCCGAGCTTGAAGCCGGTATCGGCGCCATAGATCTGCTGGCCGTCGCGGTTGCGCAGCCAATCGGCATTGAGGTGCGTGTTCGTGTCGAACTTCAGCTGCGTGTTGGCCTGCGATGTGCCGGCGGCTTGGTCGACGCGAAACGCGGCGGTACCGTTGCCGTCCTTGCCGAGCTTGAAGCCGCTGTCGGCGCCGTAGATCTGCTGGCCGTCGCGATTGCGCAGCCAGTCGGCGTTGAGGTGGGTGTTCGTGTCGAACTTCAGCTGCGTGTTGGCCTGCGACGTGCCGGCCGCTTCGTCCACGCGGAACGCCGCGGTGCCGTTGCCGTCCTTGCCGAGCTTGAAGCCGGTGTCGGCGCCATAGATCTGCTGGCCGTCGCGGTTGCGCAGCCAATCGGCATTGAGGTGGGTGTTCGCGTCGAACTTCAGCTGCGTGTTGGCCTGCGACGTGCCGGCCGCTTCGTCGACACGGAACGCCGCGGTGCCGTTGCCATCCTTGCCGAGCTTGAAGCCGCTGTCGGCGCCGTAGATCTGCTGGCCGTCGCGATTGCGCAGCCAGTCGGCGTTGATGTGCGTGTTCGCGTCGAACTTCAGCTGCGTGTTGGCCTGCGATGTGCCGGCCGCTTCGTCCACGCGGAACGCCGCGGTGCCGTTGCCGTCCTTGCCGAGCTTGAAGCCGGTATCGGCACCGTAGATCTGCTGGCCGTCGCGATTGCGCAGCCAGTCGGCGTTGAGGTGGGTGTTCGCGTCGAACTTCAGCTGCGTGTTCGCCTGCGATGTGCCGGCCGCTTCGTCCACGCGGAATGCCGCGGTGCCGTTGCCGTCCTTGCCAAGCTTGAAGCCGCTGTCGGCGCCATAGTTCTGCTGGCCGTCGCGATTGCGCAACCAGTCGGCGTTGAAGTGGGTGTTCGCATCGAACTTCAGCTGCGTGTTGGCCTGCGAGGTGCCCTGCGCCTCGTCGACGCGGAACGCAGCGGTGCCGGTGCCGTCCTTGCCGAGCTTGAAACCGGTATCGGCACCGTAGATCTGCTGGCCGTCGCGATTGCGCAGCCAGTCGGCGTTGAGGTGCGTGTTCGCGTCGAACTTCAGCTGCGTGTTGGCCTGCGACGTGCCGGCCGCTTCGTCGACACGGAACGCCGCGGTGCCGTTGCCGTCCTTGCCGAGCTTGAATGCGCCGTCTGCTCCGTAATTCTGCCCAGTCGGCGTACGGTTCCAGTCCGCATTGAAGAGATTGCCGTTCGCGAACTGCCATTGGCTGCCGATGCGGTAAGTGTCCGTTTGTGGCAGCCCCGAAGCATCGAAGCGCAACGTATCGCCACCGCCGAGTCCGAAGCGTCCGTTGAGACCATACTGATCGAGCGTGAAACCCGGATCGGTGCGCAAGCGGAGTTGGGCACCGAGCTGATCGCCACTGCGGAACAGATAGTCGGCATTGCCCTGGTACAGCCCGGGAGATGGCTGCGACCCCGAGCCGCTCAAGGTCCCGCCGAACAGCGGCGTCCGGAAACTCAACGGCGGATCCACGTTGGCCGGCGTCTGCGTTGCAGGCGCCTGACTGGGCGCCGGATCATTCTTCGGGTCGGGCATGACCATCTCCTCGCCCCATTCACGGGGATTATTGATCACCCGGCAAGGGTTCTCGATGCCTGCCGCGAAGTCAAGGAGAAAATGGTTTCACGCAAAGAAGAACCCCCTGCAGCGTTGGCTGCAGGGGGTTCGGTGTAAGGCCCTGGCGATGACCTACTCTCGCATGCTGA
>NZ_JBQUZW010000020.1:0-42383 GCF_056313665.1 Lysobacter sp. DMC104
TCTTCATGAGTTCTCCTTGGTCTGTCGAGGGTAGAGAACTCACCTCCCGGGCGGCTACATGATTCGTCTCAGGTCAGGACACACAAAGACCGACTAACACCGATGTACTCTCACTAGAGCAGAAACATCACCCTGAAGCTTGAAGCGGCAGTCTAAGAAGCCCCGCAGGAAAAGAAAAAGCCCCGCTGAAGCGGGGCTTTTTTCGTGGTCGCGTCGCAGCGGGGACTCAGTCGCCCTGCTGCTTCTGCAGGTGTTCCCAGCGCTCCTGCTCGTCGATCGTGCGCTCGGCGGTGAGGCGGGCCTCCAGCCGGTGCAGGCCGATCTCCTCGCCGGAGTCGACGCTGTAGCCGTACTCGCCGGAGTCCACGCGCTTGAGCGTGCTGTCGATCTTGCCGATCAGCTTGCGGTAGCGGTCGCGGGTGCGCAGTTCCAGCGAGTTCTCGGTCTCGCGGGTGGCGCGCTCGGCGTCGTCGCCGACGTCGCGCACTTCGTCCTTGAGGTTCTCGATGGTCTGCTTCGATTCCTCGATCAGCTCCGCGCGCCACTGCAGCAGGCGCTGGCGGAAGTACTCGAGCTGCAGCGGGCTCATGTACTCCTCGTCCGGGGCGGGCTTGTAGCCGGCGGGCAGGATCGGACGGCCGGTGGCCTCGTCGACCTTGTACGGCACGACCTTCACCTGATGCTTCGGCGCAGGCGACGGCGAGCGCGAGGTCACCGCGACCGCAACCTTGCCGGCCGCCGGACGCGGGGTCACGGCCGGGGCGGAGGCCTTGGGCGGATCGTTCGGCTTCGCCTGCGGAGCCGGCGCCGCAGGCTTCGCCGACTTGGACTGCGAGGGCTGGGACGGCGGTGCAGGCGGTGCAGGCGGGGTGGCCGGGGGCGTCGGCGGGGAGGCTGGCGGCGGGGCCGACGACTTCACCGGCTTGGATGCCGACGCCTTGGCGGCCGGCGCCTTGGTCTTGGCAGCCACGGCGGCCTTCGCGGCGGGCTTGGGCACGGGCTTGGCGGCCGGCTTCACGGCGGGCTTGGCGACCGGTGCCGGCTTCGCCGGAGCGGCCTTCGCGGGCGCCTTGGCGGCCGGCTTGGCCACCGCCTTCTTCGCCGCGGGCTTGGCCGCCGGTTTCGGGGCAGGCTTGGCAGGGGCCTTCGCGGCCGGCTTCGCCGCCTTCTTCGCAGCGGGCTTGGCCGCGGGTTTCGCGGCGGGCTTGGCGGCCTTCTTCGCGGGTTGCTTCGCGGCCTTGGCGGCCTTCTTCGCGGGTTTTTTCACTGCCACGTCGCGGAATCCTCTGAACTTCCCTTGAGGCGGGAAAGCGGGCTGTTATACCCTGCAAAGACGGCAGCGGCAACCTCGCGTCCCGCAGCGTCCGCCGCCTGCAAACCCACGCCGGACCGGACCTCCTTGATCGACCGCCTGCTGATCGCCGCGCTCCGCTTCTACAAACGCTGGATCAGCCCGCTGCTGGGGCAACGCTGCCGCTTCGTGCCCACCTGTTCCGAATATTCGATGGAGGCGATCGGCCGCTTCGGCGCCCTGAAGGGCAGCTGGCTGACCGTCCGTCGGCTGTCCCGCTGCCACCCGCTGTGCCCCGGCGGCCACGATCCCGTGCCGCCCGCGCCGCCCCGCTCCGGATGATCCCCCCATGACCGAGCACGCCCCCACCCTCATCGTCAACGCCCGCCTCGTCAACGAGGGCCGCGAGACCGACGGCGACCTGCGCCTGGCCGGCGGCCGGATCGAGGCCATCGGCACCGGGCTGGTCGCACGCTCCGGCGAGATCGTCATCGACGCCACCGGCCGTCGGCTCATGCCCGGCATGATCGACGACCAGGTCCACTTCCGCGAACCGGGCCTCACCCACAAGGGCGACCTCGCGACCGAGTCGGCCGCGGCCGTGGCCGGCGGCATCACCAGCTTCATGGACATGCCCAACACCAGCCCACCGACGCTGGACAGCGCGGCGCTGGAGGCCAAGTACGCGGCGGCCGCCGGTCGCGCCCGCGGCAACTACGGCTTCTACATGGGCACCAGCACCGGCAACATCGACGCGATCCGCGCGCTGGACCCGAAGGCCGCGCCGGGCGTGAAGATCTTCATGGGCGCCTCCACCGGCAACATGCTGGTCGACGACCCGGAGATCCTCGACGCGGTGTTCCGCGACGCGCCGACGCCGATCATCACCCACTGCGAAGACACGCCGACGATCGACGCGCTGCTGGCCGAATACCGCCAGCGCTACGGCGACGACATCCCGGTGGAATGCCACCCGGACATCCGCTCGCGCGAGGCCTGCATCAAGTCGACGCGGCTCGCGCTGGAACTGGCGCGCCGCCACGACGCGCGGCTGCACGTGCTGCACATCTCCACCGCCGACGAACTGGCGCTGTTCGAGCGCGGGCCGCTGATCCGCGACGACGGCAGCCGCAAGCGCATCACCGCCGAGACCTGCATCCACTTCCTGCGCTTCGACCGCGCCGGCTACGCGACCCGCGGCAACTTCATCAAGTGCAACCCGGCGATCAAGGACGCGCACGATCGCATCGCCATCACCGCCGCGCTCGCGGACGACGTCATCGACGTGCTCGCCACCGACCACGCGCCGCACACGCTGGAAGAAAAGCAGGCGCCGTACCTGCGCGCGCCCAGCGGTCTGCCGCTGGTGCAGTTCGCGCTGGTGGCCGCGCTGGAATGCGTGCACGAAGGCGCGCTCACTGCCGCGCAAGTGGTGCAGAAGTTCGCGCACGCCCCGGCGCAGTTGTTCGACGTGAAGGAGCGCGGCTTCCTGCGCGAGGGCTACGCCGCCGATCTCGTGCTGGTCGAGGATGTGCCGTTCACCGTCGAACGCGCACAGGTGCTGTCGAAGTGCGGCTGGTCGCCGTTCGAGGGCACGACCTTCCGTTCGCGCGTCGCCTCGACTTGGGTCAACGGCCATCTCGCCTGGGACGGCCGGCAGCTCGTGGGCGCCCCGCAGGGCCGTCGACTGGCGTTCGATCGATGAGGCGCTGCGGCCTGCGGGCAATGACGGCCCGACTGATGGCTTGCACGCTGACGCTCGCCCTCGCCGCCTGCGGCACCGTACCCGTACGCACGCCCGCACCGACGCCGGTGGCCGTGTCCGCGGCCGCATCGGCAGAAACGCGCACGACGTTGCCGGCCACTGTGCCGCAGGGATCGCTGGTGATCGGCCGCACCCGCGCCGATGCGCAAGTCGATGTCACCGGCCGCCGCGTGCGCGTGGCGCCCGACGGCGTGTTCGCGTTCGGCGTGGGCCGCGATGCGACGGGGCCGCTGGTCGTGCGCGTCGCCTTCGCCGACGGCGCGGCCGCCGAGCACCGCATCGTGGTGACGCCGCGCGACTGGCCGATCGAACAGATCGACGGCGTACCGCCGGACACCGTGAATCCGCCGCCCGACATCGCCGCGCGCATCGAACGCGAGCAGGCGTCGGTCGCCGCCGCCCGTACCCGCGACGATGCCCGCGAGGATTTCCTGCAGACGTTCGTCTGGCCGGTGGAAGGCCGCATCAGCGGCCGCTTCGGCAACCAGCGCGTCTACAACGGCACACCGAAGTCGCCGCACTCGGGCATGGACATCGCCGCCGCGCAGGGCACGCCGGTGAAGGCGCCCGCCGCCGGCATCGTCACATTCGCGGATCCCGCGCTGTACCTCACCGGCGGCACGGTGGTGATCGACCACGGCGCAGGCGTCAGCTCCAACTTCCTGCATCTGTCGCGCATCGACGTGCAGGTCGGCGACCGCGTCGAACAGGGGCAGGTCTTCGCCGCCGTCGGCGCGACCGGCCGCGCGACCGGCCCGCACCTGCACTGGGGCATGAACTGGTTCGACGTGCGGATCGATCCGCTGCTGGTGCTGCCGCCCGCAAAGTAGCCAGCAGGCTTCTCGCCGTGACGCGCCATCCACGCCGTCATCCTCGCTTGCACGAGAATGACGGGCGTTTTTCGTGAACGCTCACATCTGCGGTGCCACGCTTTTCCGGACCGCAATCGCAACGTCCCGTCGGTGATGACAGACGGACGCCGTGAAGGCCACAAACAGAACGGCCCGGCATCGCTGCCGGGCCGTCTTCATTTCACGTGGCGAAACGCTTACTGCTTGGCGGGTGCCGGTGCGGAAGCCGGGGCCGCGGCCGACGGCGCGGCAGGCGGTGCCGGGGTCGCCGGCGGCACGATCGCGTTGCCCGGGATCGCCCAAGAGAAGTCGGTCTTCGTGTAGTCGGCGAAGCAGGTCCTGGTGCCCGGCGGCGTCGACTCGGTGCAGGCGTTGGCCTTGAAGTCGATCGGTGCCTTGTAGCTGGCCGGGTAGTTCATCGTGGCGAGGCTGCCGTTCGACAGCGCACCGGCGGTGGCGGTGCCGTGGCAGCTCATGCAGTTGCTGGTCTGGCCCGCGGGGATGCCCGACGACGTCTCCAGGAACGGATTGAAGCAGACCACCATCTTGTTCGAGCTGTTGCCGTGGGTCTGGTTCCACGCGGTGCACATCGCGTAGTTGCGCCAGGTGCCGGTCACGTTCGCGGTCATGCCCTGCTTGCTGCCGGGGAAGTTGTTCGGCGCGTCGTCGCCCGGCTGCCACCAGAACGTTTCCCACGTCCAGTTGACGATCGTCTTGCTGTTGACGTGCATGCCGACCAGCACGCCGTAGTCGCCCGCGGCGGCCTGCAGGTTCTGGCCGCCGTCGCCCGAGCTGTTGACCAGCGCGTTCCACGACTTCGCCTCGGCCTCGTCCATCCGGAAGCTGTAGATGGTCGACAGCGGCGCGTACAGGTACGTCTTGCAGGCCATGCCCGAGTTCGGAACCATCTGCGCGATCTGCTGCTCGGTGGCCGGCACCGGCTTGGTGTCGGGGCCGGCGGGGTTCGCCGGATCAAGCAGCACGCAGTTGAACCACGAGTTCGGCACCGCGTTCGCGGGCGTGGTCGAGAATTCCGGCCCCATCCACAGCGGGATCGGCGTCAGGCCCTGCGCCTTCACCACGAAGATCACCGGCTTGGTCTCCATCGCGGTCGAACCCTGGGTCGAGCCGCTGTCCGGCGTGTACGGCGCATCCACCACCTTGCGGTCGGCGACCGAGGTGGGCGGCGTGGTGGTGGCCCACGAGGCGTTGAGGCTGCTCAGGTCGGTGGCCGAGATGTAGCTGTACGGCGTGCCGTTGGTGGTCTGCGGCGTGCCGAGGTACGACACCATCGGCGGGTTGAACTTGTTGAACGCGACGACCTGGCCGTCGCTGGGCAGCGACTTGCCGAGCCGGCGCGCGGTGTGGCCGATCTGGCTGGCGATGCGGAAATTGCGCGACGGCCGGCTCAGGCCGTTGCAGCCGGCGGCGCTGAAGACTTCGTTGGTGCCGCACCACGTTTCCCAGATCGGCAGCGCGCTGCCGTTCCACTTCTGGCCGGAATCGCTGGTCATGCCGGCCCACAGGTTCCAGGCAGCGGTCGTGATGTTGTCGATCTGCCAGGCATCGGCCCAGGCCTGGAATTCATCGCGATTGCCGGGATAGCCGAAGCCGGCCGGCACGTCCATCGGCTTGATCCCGACCGGTGCGGGCGCAGGGGCCGGAGCCGGTGCGGGCGCCGGCGCGGGGGCCGGCGGAGGCGTTTCCTGGTGGCAGGCAGCGAGCAACACCGCTGCGGTGGACAGCGCAAGCAGACGCGTCTTCATGTGACCTCCTGTGTCGAACGGTGATGGACGGGAATGCCTTGCGCCCCTGACTCCACGCTCCGCACCCCCTGTGACGGCAGCCGTCCACGACGCACGGGCCGAGGACCGGGCGAGCATACGCAAGCGCGGTCGCGTCGACAAATGTCGGCGCCGTGCGTGCGGCTTCGATCGAATCGCCCGATGGCACTGCACCGCAACATCGGTACGCGGCGCATGTCGCTTCGCGTGCGTGCGCCCTTGCGCTCAGGCGCGCGCGGCCGCCGGGACGCTGCGCAGGCTGCCGTCCTCGTGGCGTTCGATGCGCGGCGGCTCCACCACCTGCCCGCCGTCGAGCAGCAGGCAGCGATCGGCGCTGGCGATGGTTTCCGGACGATGCGCGACGATCACGCGCGTCAGCGGCATCGCCTCCACCGCCTCGTTGACCCGGCGTTCGCGGGCGATGTCGAGATGGCTCGTTGCCTCGTCGAGGAACAGGAACAACGGATTGCGATACAGCGCGCGCGCCAGGATCAGGCGCTGGCGCTGACCACCGGACAGCGAACTGCCCATGTCGCCGATCAGGCTGCGATAGCCCATCGGCATCGCCGCGATCTCGTCGTGCAGGTCGGCCATGCGCGCCGCGGCCTCGACGCGCGCCTCGTCGAACTCGGGATCGAACAATGCGATGTTGTCGGCGAGGCTGCCCGCGAACACCTGGTCGTCCTGCATCACCACGCCGGCGCGGGCGCGGAAGTTGCGCGCGCCGATGTCGACGAGATCGCGACCGCCGACGCGGATGCGCCCGGACGTCGGCACCAGCAGGCCCAGCATGAGCTTCAGCAACGTGGACTTGCCGCAGCCGGAGGGGCCGACGATCGCCACCGACTCGCCGGCGCCGATGCGGAAGCTGCAATCCTTGAGTACCCACGGCTCGCCGTCGGCGTAACGGAACGACAGGCCTTCGACCTCGATGTCCTGCGTGACCGCGATGTCGTACTCGTCGCCGGCATCGGCATCGGGCGCTTCGAGCAGGATGTCGCCGAGCCGGTCCGCATGCAGGCGCAGCATGCGGAATTCCACCCAGCGGTCGACCAGGCCCGCGGTACGCTCGGCGAACTGGTCCTTGTAGGCGAGGTAGGCGATCAGCATGCCGACCGAGAAATAGTTGTCGATCGCCAGCAGCGCGGCGATCCAGATCACCACGATGCGCTCGACGCCGAAGATCAGCTGGTTGGCCGAACCGAAGGCGACGCCGAACCACGCGATGCGCGCGTCCTGGTCGACGGTCTCGGTGACGAGGTTTTCGTAGGTCGACCGACGCTGCCCTTCGAGGCCGGAGACCTTCACGCTCTGCATGCCGCGCACGGTCTCCACGAGGTGCGTGTGCTGCCGCGCCGAGGCGTTGAGCTGGCGTTCGCCGAGGCGGCGCAGGGTGCCGTAGCCGGCCGCACGCACCACCAGGTACAGCGCGACCGCACACAGCGTCACCAGCGCCAGCTTGGCGCTGTAGAACAGCATCATGCCCAGCGTGACCACGGCCATCATCCCGTCGATCACGGTCTCGACGAAGCTGCCGGTCAGGGTGCGCTGGATCACCTGCACCGAACTCATCCGCGAGACGATGTCGCCGAGGTGCCGCTTCTCGAAGTAATCCAGCGGCAGCCGGGTGATGTGCGCGAACACGTTCGACAACCACTGCTCGTTGAGCCGCGAGGACAGGAACACGATCGCCCAGCCGCGCAGCGCGCCGGTGCAGGCCTGCAGCACCAGCGTCAGCAGGAAGCCCAATGCGAGCACCACCATCAGGTCGCGGTCGGCGGAGACCAGCACCTGGTCCACCACCCATTGGGTGTAGAACGGCGCCAGCATCACGAACACCTGCAACGCCAGCGACAGCATCAGCACCAGCAGCAGCGAGCGACGCAGGCCGCGGACGTCGCGCACCATTGCGCGCAGACTCAGCCGTTCCTCGTCCCCGACGGTGGCGAAGCCGTCGCCCGGCGACAGTTCCAGCGCGATGCCGGTGAAATGTTTCGAGGCTTCCTCCAGCCGCATCGTCTGCCGGCCCGAGGCGGGGTCGAGCACGGTGATCGTGCGCGGCCCGGCCTCGACCAGCACCACGAAATGGTTGAGGTTCCAGTGCAGGATCGCCGGCGTGCGCAGCTTCGCCAGCTGCTCCAGTTCCAGCCGCAGCGGCCGCGGACGGAAGCCCAGTTGCTGCGCCATGTGGATGATCTGGCCGAGCGTCGCCCCCTTCATCGACAGCGGAAAGCGACGGCGCAGTTCGCGCAGGCCGATCTTCATGCCGTGCGCATGGCAGACCATCGCGATGCAGGCCAGCCCGCACTCGGTCGTCGCCGATTGCAGGATCGCCTCCGGTATCTTCGCGCGGCCGATCATTGAGCCCCCACATGGCCGCGCAGCGAGTACAGCGGCTCGAACACCCAGTCGATCAGGCTGCGGCGTTCACCGAGGATGTCCGCCTGCAGCGCCATGCCGGGCATCAACCGCTCACGGTTGCCGTAGGCCATCACGTACTGCGAATCCAGCGCCACCACCACCTTGTACGTCGGCGTGCGCGATTCGGCGGAACCGTCGGCCGGCACCGACGCGCTGCGTCCGACGCGGCGGATGGTGCCCATGTACTGACCGAACTTCTGGAACGGGAACGCCTCGTAGCGCAGGCGCACGCGATCGCCCGGTGCCACGAAACCGATCGCGGAACTGGGCACCGCCAGTTCGGCTTCCAGCCGGCTGTTGGATTGCAGCACCGACAGGATCGGCTGCCCCGCCTGGATCGATTCGCCGCGCTTGGCGATCTGCACCGACACCACGCCGTCGGCGGGCGCGAGGATCGCGACCTGGCGGTTCGCCGCCGATTCGATCGACTCCTGCTCCAGTGCGGCGAGGTCGCGACGACGCTCGGCATCGGTGGCGCCGGCGCGCAGCGGCAGTTCGCGCATCGACTGGTCGAGTTGCGCCATCTCGCGGCGCAGGCCGCTGACCTGGCGATCGAGTTCGCGCAACGCGGACGTACGCTCGATCACCTCCATTTCCTTTTCCTTCACCTGCAGCTCGCTGACGTAGCTGCCTTCGCGCAGTTGCGCCAGCTTCTGCCACAGCGCCCGCGCGATCTCGACCTTCTCGCGGTTGGCGACGATCTCCGCTTCAAGGCTCGCGAGTTCCGCATCCATCGCGCTGCGTTGCCGCGCCATCGCGGACTGCTGCACGTCGAGCATCGCACGTTGCGCGCCGGCGTCGCGCTCGACGCTCTCGCGCCGCACCGCGATCTGCTTGCCGATCGCGGCCAGCGAGTCGCCGGCGGAGGTCGTCGCGCTCGGCACCGACACCACCGCGACGCGGCGGCCCGCGACCACCGCCCCGCCCTCCTCCACGCCGATCTCGCTCACCACGCCGGCGACCGGCGCGACCACCGTGGCGATGCCGCGATCCGGGACGATCACGCCTTCCACGCGCGTGCGGCGCGTGTAGCTGCCGAGCATGAGGAAGACCACGATCGTCACCGCCGCGACGACCAGCGCCGACGCGATCCACCAGATCCGCATCGGCTGGACCACCGACACCGAACCGAGCGCGGCGAAGCGCTGCGCGTCGATCGCTTCCCTGCGGAAGAGTTCCCTGCGCGTCATCGGCAGCGGGCAGTCCTCAACCGACCGTGGCGTGGTCGCGCGCCGCTTCCGGCACCGCCGGCACCGCGGACAGCAGGCGCTGCTCGAACGCCTCGGCGAAGGTCTCGGTGACCTGGCCTTCGGCGACGTCGTCGAGCCAGCCCCAGGCGCCGTCCTGGTTGCATTCGAGGAACCACACGCGGTCGTCCTGATCGACGATCAGGTCCAGGCTGCCGCTGAACAGGCCCATGCTGCGCATGTAGCCGTCGATCGAGGCGCGGGTGGCGTCGCCGATCTCGTCGCAGGCGAAGCCGACGAACCCGATGCCCTTGCGCCAGTCGACCTCGGTCACGCGGCTGTGCTGCGATTCGATCCGGAACGCATGCATGCGCCCGTCGACGTAGACCACGCGCAGTTCGTGCTTCTTCTTGATCTCGTGCTGGAAGAAATGCGGGCAATGCGCGACTTCCTGCTCGGTCGCACCCTGCAGGTCGCGCTCGGTCACGCGCATCGTCATCACCACGTAGGGAATCTGCTCGCCTTCGCCGCTGGGCTTGACCTTGCCCGCGGACACCGACTTCATGATCATCTCGCCACCGCACTCGCCGAGGAAGCCCAGCGCGCTGTCGCGATCGTTGGTGATCATCGTCTCCGGCACCAGCAGGCCCGCCTTCGCGGCCATCATCTGCTGGTAGGGCTTGATCATGCACTGGCGCGCGACCAGCGAATTGACCGCCATCTCGCCGTTGACGCCGCACAGCAGGCGGTAGAACGCACGCCATTCCTGCGCCGCGTAACCGCTGGAGCGCTCGTCGCCCTGCACGTAGAGGTGCGTCCCCGGCATGATCTTCGTGCGATCCCACACCAGGTAGGGCGCATCCAGCTTGCGTCCGCCCAGTTCGAACGAGACGGCGCCGTACGCATCGGAGCGGAACACGAACCGTGCATCGTTGAGGTAGTCGACGACCAGCGCGTCGATGCGACCGCGCCTGCGCAGGCTCTGCACGACCCGCTCGACATGCGGATCTTCCATGGACCCCAGCACCACCAGCACGGGCTTGCTCATCTTCGCTCCCATCTCGCGTCGTCGCGTCGTTGCGTGTTCATCTGTTCGAGGGAAGGGGCGATGACATCGCCCCTTCGGTTTCGGCTTGGACGGGCCGGATCAATCCTCGTCCTTGCCGTCGTCGCCACCATCCTGGTTACGGGTGATGGTCACGGTGTTCAGCTTGTAGTCGATCGCGCGGAGCGATCCGACCGCGACCATGCCGCCCGACACCTGCTCGATCTCGCTGCTTTCCAGCTCCTGCAGATCGGCGCGGTCCTTCTCGTGCTGCTTCAGAATGAACGGAATCATGTGGTTTCCTTGAATCCTTGAGGTTGATGGATACCGGGCATCCGGCCGACACCCGGCCCGAACCGTCGCGGCGGGCCCTCCGCAGCGGTTCGATGGGGTATTCGCATCGCGGGGCGATTTCCGGACATGAGCGCGCGCGACCGCGTTGCACGGCCGGAATGTCATCGTGGTCATCGTGCGCGTCGCACCGCAGCACGCCGAAACGCGAACGTCCCGGCCTTTCGACCGGGACGTTCGGGGACAGCATGCGGGCGGGAACCGGCTCAGCCGGCGGCGCGCCCCCGGCCGGAAACCTGCGCCACCGCATCGTGCGGATGCAGGCTCTCGAAGTGCGAGACGCGGGCCTCGTAGCGCAGCACGCGCGCATCGTCGGCGAGCGCACCGGCGACCCGGCGCGCGGCGTCCTCGCAGAACATCAGGTGCTCGGCGTTGAGCCGCGCGAACGCCTGTTCGTCCTCGCGCTTGACCGCGGTCTGCACCGGCGTGCCCAGCGCGGCCTCGATGCGGTCGATCCACTCCGCCATCGGCAGTTCGTCGAACGCCGGCTGCAGCACCACGCGCACGTCGGCGCGGCTGCGCTGCGCGTGCGGGGTCGCGGCGAGCCCGCGCGGCGACGCCAGCCAGTCGCGCACCACCTGCGTGGACAGCGGATGCGCGGCGGCGAAATCCTCGGCGAAGCGTTCGGCGTTGAGTTGCCGCGACAGTGCGGCGGATGCTGGGCAGGTGCTGGAGTATTCGACCGAGAAGCCCAGCGTCAGCGCGAGGTGGCCGTCGACCAGCGCGGCCTCGAGTTCGATCGGGTAGCGCTTCCAGCCGGCATGTTTGCTGGCCAGCGCGCGGCGCTCCAGCATCAGGTCGTGGCGCAGCACCAGCCGCGCCGACGTCGACAGCGCGCCCTGCGAATCGACGCAGGCCTGCAGCACGCGGCGCAGGCGCGCAGGCGCCAGCGTCTCGCCGGCCAGCGTGCGCTGGAGTTCGAGATACAGCCGCGACATGTGGATGCCGCGGGCGCCGGGATCGCGCAGGTCGACGAACACGTCGACCGCGGCCGGCACCTGCATCTCCGCGCCGTCGGCGCCGCGCAGGCGCAGCGGCAGGGCGATGCCGTGCATGCCGACCCAGTCCAGCGCGCGCGCCGCGGCAGCGGCATCGCCGGCCACGTCGGGCAGGAGGCGGGAAGGCTGTGCGGGAGGCGGCGTCACGGGCGTATGGAGGTCGCGGAAGAGGCGGGCATTGTACCCACCGCCGCCCGCGGCTTCGGCCGCAGGCGGCCATCGCGGCACGGAACGATGCGTCTTGCCCGATCCGTCCACGCCGGGCCGGGCTCCCGGGTGAACGCCGCGTTCAGCCGCGCGCGGCGCGCCAGCCGCGCCAGAGCGCCTGCGGCGGCGACAGTGGCACGACCTCGCCGGTGGTGCCGAACCGCGCGAGTCGCGCATGCGTCAGCGCATCGAGCACGCGCCGTGCGCGAGCGCCCGACCGGGCGGGCGCTGGCAGCGTGCGTGCCCACGCGCGGGCCGCGTCGATCGCGGTCTCGCGGGGCCACAGCGCATGCGCCGCGAGCAGCGGGAAGGCGTCGACCGATGCGCCATCCACGGCGGCCACGGTCGCGTCGCCGCCGAACAGCGCCGCCTCGCTGCGCGCGATCGCAGCCGCCAGCGGCCGCAGCCGTGCGATCGCGGCCGCGTCGCGCATGTCGGCGGCCAGCGCGTCGCGCACCGCCTCCAGCGCCGGCAGCGCGTCGGCCAGCGCGGCCCACGGCGCCGGCCGCTTGTGCAGCGTACGGCCGAGCGGGTGTCGGCGCAGACCCTTCGCCCAGCCGCGCAGTTCCTCCTGCCACCACGCCAACTTGGCGAAGCCCGGCGTCGGATCGGCGCCGGTCCAGGCCGCGTCGGTCCATTCCTGCACCAGCGCGAACCACGCCTCCGCGTCCGCGTGTTGCGCCCCGGGCACGAACGTGCGCGCGATGCGCCACTCCGGCCAGCGCCCGCGCCACTTCTCGATGAATTCGTCGAGGACGTCGTCGAGACCGGCTTCGCTCATGGCGTGACGGCGGGGGTCGACGCAGCAGTCGGCCACGCGGCCGGAGCGAGCAGCGCGCGCGGATCCTCGAACAGCACATCGCCGCCCCAGCGCAGCGGGTCGTCGCCGGGCTGGCGATAGCCCCACAGCGCAACGATCGACGGCATGCCCGCGGCGCGCGCGGCGACGATGTCGCGCTCGTCGTCGCCGACATAGACGCAGTCGCCCGGCGCCACGCCGATCACTTCGGCCGCGTGCAGCAGCGGCAGCGGATGCGGCTTGCGCTCGGGCAACGTGTCGCCGCCGATCAGCACGCCGCAACGCGTGCTCCAGCCGAGCATCGGCATCAGCTGCTGCGCGAGGTATTCCGGCTTGTTGGTGACGATGCCCCAGCGCACGCCGTCGGCTTCCAGCGCGGCCAGCATCTCGGCGATGCCGTCGAACAGCACGCAATGCTGACCGAGTTCGCGCTCGTAGGTGTCGAGGAAGGGCTTGACCATCGCCTCGCGCGCTGCGTCGTCGAGCTGCGGCCACGTGGCGCGGATCATCGCGCGCGCGCCCTTGGACACGTGCGGACGAAGTTCGACCAGCGGCATCGGCGGCTCGCCGCGTTCGGCGCGCATCGCGTTGACGGCGGCGACCATGTCCGGCGCACTGTCGAGCAGCGTGCCGTCGAGATCGAACAGCGCACCGCGGGGGAAACGGGTGGACATCAGGACTGCACTCCGGAAACGGCAAAAGGCATCAGGCAGCGATGAAGCAACGGACAAAGCCCTCCCCTTCAAGGGGAGGGTTCGGGAGCGGATGGGTTCGGGCATCGGTCATCGCGGCAACCCCATCCCCACCCCGGCCCTCCCCTTGAAGGGGAGGGAGAAAAACCGTCGGTCGGGATCGACCCGTGACGCCATCAGGGCTTCACCGCGCAGGCGAGGTAGTTCACGTCGGTGCGGCCGCCGACGCGCGCGACGTGGCGCAACGGGTCGTAGACGAGGCCGCTCACGTCCTCCAGCACGAGGTCCGCGGCGCGCAGCCACGCGCCGAGTTCCGACGGACGGATGAAGTCGCGGTAGTGGTGCGTGCCCTTCGGCAGCATGCGCGCGACGTACTCGGCGCCGACGATCGCCAGCGCGAACGCCGCCGGCGTGCGGTTGAGCGTGGACAGGAACAGCCGCCCGCCCGGCTTCAGCAGCGTCGCGCAGGCGGTGATGATCGCGGCGGGATCGGGCACGTGCTCCAGCATTTCCATGCAGGTGACGATGTCGAACGTGCCGGGCATCTCCGCGGCCAGCGCCTCGACCGCGCTCAGGCGGTAATCGACCTGCACGCCGGATTCGAGCCGATGCAGCTTGGCGACCTTGATCAGGTCCGGCGCGAGGTCGATCGCGGTCACGTCGGCGCCTTCGCGCGCCAGCGCCTCGCTCAGCAGCCCGCCGCCGCAGCCGACGTCGAGCGCGCGCGCACCGCGCAGCGTCGCGCGATCGCGCACGTAGCCCAACCGCGCGGGATTCAGCGCATGCAACGGCTTCTGCGGGCCCTGCGGATCCCACCAGCGGTTGGCCAGCGCATTGAACTTGTCGAGTTCGGCCTGGCTGAAGTTGTCGGTCGTCGTTGCGTTCGTCATCAGATCACCATGGCTGAGAACCATCCGTGGTGCGCTGTCCCTGCCCGTGCATCCATGCACGGGCGTTCGCCGGCGCGCGAGCCGGTGGCTCGCAAACGCGCCGACTCACCCCACCAGCGATTCGCCAGCGCGTTGAACTTGTCGAGTTCGGCCTGGCTGAAGTTGTCGGAAGCGGTTGCGGTCGTCATGCGTTCACCGATCAAGTTTTCACTGTCATCCCGAGCGCAGCGAGGGACCTGCTTTTGCGTCCGCGACGAGAGAAAAAGCAGGTCCCTCGCTGCGCTCGGGATGACAACTCAGAGGGAAATGGCCCCGATCCGTTCCTGCCACTGCCGCGCATTGGCGACGATGGCATCCAGGTCCATGTCGACCAGCACGCGGTCGCGGAGCTTGGGCTTGCCGGCGATCCACACGTCGCTGACCTGATGGCGGCCGGTGGCGTAGACCAGCTGCGACAGCACGTGGTGCAGCGGCTGGGTTTCCAGCGCGGAGAGATCGACGCAGGCGAGGTCGGCCTGCTTGCCCGGCTCAAGGCTGCCGACCAGCGCGTCGAAGCCCATCGCCTTAGCGCTGCCCAGCGTCACCGCGCGCAGCGCCGCGGCTGCGTCGAACGCGGCCGCATCCTGCGCGACGGCCTTCGCCAGCAGCGCGGCCGTGCGCAGTTCGCCGAACATGTCGAGGTCGTTGTTGCTGGCGCAGCCGTCGGTGCCGATCGCCACGTTCACGCCCGCGGCCAGCAGCTTCGCGACCGGGCAGAAGCCCGACGCGAGCTTGAGGTTGGATTCGACGCAGTGCACGACGCTCACGCCGCGCGCCGCGCACAGCGCGATCTCGGCGTCGGTGAGCTGGGTCATGTGCACGGCGATCAGGCGATCGTTGACCAGGCCGAGCCGGTCGAGCCGCGCGATCGGGCGCTGGCCGTGCTTCTGCTGCGACTGCTCGACTTCCTGCGCGGTCTCGTGCGTGTGCAGGTGCACGGGGATGTCGAGCTGGTCGGCGAGCATGCGGATGCGCGCGAAGTTCTCGTCCGACACCGTGTACGGCGCGTGCGGCGCGAACGCGGTCGCGATCAGCGTGTCGTGGCGCCACTGGTCGTGGACCTCGCCGGCGCGGTCGAAGTATTCGTCGTCGCTCTTCGCCCAAGCGGTCGGGAAGTCGATCACCGGCAGGCCGACGCGGGCGCGGAAGCCGTGGCGCTTGTAGGTCGCGGCCTGCACGTCGGGGAAGAAGTAGTTCTCGTTGCAGCAGGTGGTGCCGCCGCGCAGCATCTCGGCGATCGCCAGCGCGACGCCGTCGGCCACGTATTCCGGGCCCATGATGGCGCCCTCGATCGGCCAGATGTGTTCCTGCAGCCAGACCTTGAGCGGCAAGTCGTCGGCGACGCCGCGCATCAGCGTCATCGGGTTGTGGACGTGGGCGTTCACGAGGCCCGGGATCAGCGCGCCATCGGGGCGGGAGACGGTCTCCTTCGCCTCGTAGCGGGCGCGGGCCTCGGCGATGGGCAGCACCGCGAGGATGACGCCGTCGCGGATCGCGACCGCGTGGTGGTCGAGCACGACGCCGTGGGGCTCGACCGGCACCACGTGCCGGGCTTCGATCAACAGGTCGCAGGGGACGGGGGCGGCGGATTCGGCAACGGGCTGGTAGCTCATCGGCCCATTGTCGCATCCCCGGGTGACCGGGCGGGATGCCTGCCCGTCCCGGTTCGGTAGAGCGGCCCGGTCACGACCGCGGATGGCCGCAGGCGGCGCAGAGCTTCGCCTGCGGGGTGCGGAGGGGCTTGCCGCAGGCGACGCAGGGCGGGCCGTAAAGGGACAGGCGGTGGTGCCAGAGGGCTTCGGGGGCAACCCCCGTCACACCGGTCAGCTTCGCGAACATCTCCGACGCGGCCCAGTACATCTCGGGGATCGGGACGGCGTCGAGCCCCACATCATGTTGGCGCCGATAGCGCTGGATGTTTCCGATGGCGCCGTCGAGCAATGGCTCAAGCCGCGCCCACTCCTCCTCGTCGAGCATGGGGAGTTCCATCTTGCAGCGCCAGCAGTACACGGTTCTCGGCATGGCGAGCACCTCGGGAAACGACGAAGCCCGCCGTTGCGGGGCGGGCTTCTGGAAAGCGGGACCCTCGCTTTCGCGAGGGTGATTGATTCGCGACGGGCGCGGCAGGGCCGCGCCCTGCGAATCAATCACTTCACGCGGGAGACGTATTCGCCCGAGCGGGTGTCGACCTTGATCACTTCGTCCTGGGCCACGAACAGCGGGACACGGACCACGGCGCCGGTCTCGAGGGTGGCCGGCTTGCCGCCGGTGCCGGCGGTGTCGCCCTTCACGCCCGGGTCGGTCTGGACGATCTTCAGTTCGACGAAGTTCGGCGGCTGCACGTTGATCGGGCTGCCGTTCCACAGCGTGACCACGCAGGCTTCCTCGCCCTTCAGCCACTTGTCGGCGCCGCCCATGCCGGCCTTGTCGGCCTGCACCTGCTCGAACGACTCCTGGTTCATGAAGTGCCAGTACTCGCCGTCGCTGTAGAGGTACTGCATGTCGGTGTCGACCACGTCCGCCACTTCCACCGAGTCGGTCGCCTTCATCGTGAGTTCGACCACGCGGCCGGACTTGATGTTGCGGTACTTGATGCGGGTGAAGGCCTGGCCCTTGCCCGGCTTGACGTATTCGGTCTCGGTGATGACGCAGGGGTCGTTGTTGACCAGGATCTTCTGTCCGGTCTTGACGTCGTTCATGCCCAGGCTGGCCATGGGGTGCTCCTGAAAGAGGTGTGCTTTGGTGGCGTCCCGGGCCGGCCGCGGCCCCGGACGCTAGACTATGGGGCTGGGCCCCGGAACGCCGGCGCGTCCCGATGAACGACCCGACTGAACTCCCTATGATACCCGTTGCCCCCCGCCCGACGCAGCCCGCCGCCGGCGCCGACTGGAAGCGCCTCTGGCGCGACGCCGTCCGCGACCCGGCCGAACTGCTGGCCCTGCTCGACCTGACCGGCCGGGTCCCCGACCTGTCCGCCGACGCCGCCGCCCAGTTCCCGCTGCGGGTGCCGCGGGGCTTCGTCGCCCGCATGCGCCCTGGCGACCCGCACGACCCCCTGCTCCGGCAGGTGCTGCCGCTGGACGCCGAGCTGCGGCCGATGCCGGGATTCGGCCTCGACGCCGTCGGCGACGGCGCCGCCAAGGCCGGGGCCGGGGTCATCCGCAAGTACCGCGGCCGGGCGCTGCTGATCGCCACCGGCAGCTGCGCCGTGCACTGCCGCTACTGCTTCCGCCGCCATTTCCCGTATGCCGAGGAAACCGCGGCCGCCGGCCAGTGGGCCGAGGCGGTGGCGGCGATCCGCGACGACGCGTCGATCGACGAGGTCCTGCTCTCCGGCGGTGACCCGCTGGCGCTGGCCACGCCGAAGCTGGCCGAACTGACCGCGCAGCTGGCGACCGTCCCGCACCTGCGCCGGCTGCGGATCCACACTCGGCTGCCGGTCGTGCTGCCGGAACGGGTCGACGACGGGCTCGTCGCCTGGCTCCGCGCCCTGCCCTGGCCGGTGGCGGTGGTGATCCACGCCAACCACGCCCGCGAGTTCGACCCGTCCGTGGACGCCGCCCTCGCCCGCCTGCGCGCGGCGGGGGCGACCCTGCTCAACCAGGCCGTGCTGCTGCGCGGGGTCAACGACGACGTGCAGACGCTGGCCGACCTGTGCGAACGCGGCTACGCCGCCGGCGTGCTGCCCTACTACCTGCACCAGCTGGACCGCGTGGCCGGTTCGGCCCACTTCGAGATCGACGACGCCCGCGCCCTCGCCCTGCATGCGGCGCTGATGGCGCGGATGCCCGGCTACCTGGTGCCGAAACTGGTACGCGAGGTCGCCGGCGACCCGGCCAAGCGGCCGCTGCTGCCGTCGACGGCGACCCCGTTCGGCTGACCGGCGCGCGACCATGCGGGGAGGCGGACGCGGACTCGATCCCGTCGTACCATGGCGGTTCCCCCCAAGCCCTCCCCCCGGAGCCGCGCATGTCCAAAAGCCACGACCCCGCACTGCGTCTCATGCTGGTCGATGACAGTGTCGAGGAGGCCGAGGGCATCGTCAGCGGGCTGCGCAACGCCGGGATCGCGGTGCGGCCGCTGCGGCCGACGACGGGCGACGAACTGACCCACATGCTCGTCGGCCAGCCGGTGGACCTGGTGCTGGCCGCCCAGCCCTGCCGCTGCGTGCCGTTCGCCGACGTCGAGCAGCGCGTCACCACCAGCGGCAAGGACATCCCGCTGATCGCGGTGGTCGAGCGGATCGACACCGACAGCTTCTCCGACCTGCTCGCCGGCGGCGTGCGCGCGCTGGCGCTGCGCCACAAGCCACCGCAACTGCTGGCGACGGTCCGCCGCGAATGGGCCGACCTCGAGGCCCGCCGCGCCCAGCGCGGGCTGGAGGCGCAGGTCCGCGAGACCGAGCGCCGCTGCGACGCACTGATCGAATCCTCGCGCGACCCCATCGCCTACGTCCACGAAGGCATGCACATCCGCGCCAACGCGGCGTACCTGGAGATGTTCGGCTACGAATCGTTCGAGGACATCGAGGGCATGTCGCTGCTGGACCTGGTCGCGCCGGAGCACGTCGCCGACTTCAAGCAGCTGCTCAAGCGCATGAGCAAGGGCGAGACCCCGCCGGCGCGCTACGAGCTGGACGCCCACGACCTCGAGGGCAACACCTTCCCGGCGGTGATGGAGTTCACCCTCGCCCAGTACGAGGGCGAGCCCTGCCAGCAGGTGATCTTCCGCCGCCAGGAACCCGCGGTGGACCCGGACATGGCGCGCAAGATGGAAGACCTGCGCCAGCGCGACCAGGTCACCGGCCTGCTCAACCGCCCGACGTTCCTGCACGCGCTGGAAGACGCCGTCGCCGATGCCGCCCGCAACGGCAGCCAGCACGGCCTGCTGATGATCGAGCCCGACCACTACCAGCGCCTGCTGCACGAGATCGGCCTGGATTCGGCCGACACGATCATGGCCGCGATCGCCGAGCGCCTGCGCGGCGAACTCGACGAACGCACGGTGGCCGCGCGCTTCTCCGAGAACACCCTCGTGGTGCTGCTGCGCGGCGGCGACCACGACGCCACCCAGACCCTCGCCACCCGCATCTGCAACAGCTTCGCGGCCGAGGTGTTCGCCATCGGCCAGCGCTCCAGCGTCATCACCGCCAGCATCGGCGGCGTGCAGATCACCCAGAAGAACCCGATCGTCAGCCAGATCCTGGCCAAGGCCACGCAGGGCGTGCAGTCCGCAGCCGGCACCGGCGGCAACCGCGCCGAACTGTTCGACCCCAACGCCGTGGACCGCGCCGAGACCGAGCGCATCCAAGCCTGGGTGCAGCGCCTGCGCGACGCGATCGCGCAGAAGCGCTTCGTCCTGCATTTCCAGCCGGTGATCAACCTGCAGGGCGACAACCACCCGGTCTACGACACCTTCCTGCGCCTGGACGCCGGCAACGGCGAGCTGATCCCGCCCAACACCTTCCTCCAGATCGCGGAGGAACACGGGATGATGGAGGAGATCGACCGCTGCGTGGCGGAGCGCGCGATCGAACTGATCGCCCAGCGCGAGCATGCCGGCAAGCCGGTGACGCTGCTGATCAAGGTCTCGCAGGACTCGCTGTCCAGCGACGCGCTGTCGACGTTCATCGGCGAACAGCTCGCCGCCCGCGGCGCCTCGGGCGAATACCTCGCGCTGCAACTGCAGGAAGCCAAGGTGTTCACCCACCTGCACGCCGTGCAGCAGTTCGCCGCGGCGGTCAACGCCTTCGGCTGCCGCATCGGGCTGGAGCAGTTCGGCGCCGGCCTGGACTCGTTCCAGTTGCTCAACCACGTGCAGCCGCAGTTGCTGAAGATCGACCGCAGCTTCATCGAGGACCTGCCGAAGAACGCCGAAAGCCAGCAGCGCGTCCGCGACATCGCCAACAAGGCGCGCGAACTGGACATCCTCACCATCGCCGAATTCGTGCAGGACGCGGCCAGCATGTCGATCCTGTTCTCCGCCGGCGTGGACTACGTGGAAGGCCACTTCCTGGCCGCCGCGGGCCCGGAGATGAACTACGACTTCGAGTGAACCCGGCGCCCGCCCCCGACGACGCCCCATGCGCATCGACCTGCAGCCCGGCGAACGCCTGATCCGCGAAGGCGGCGCGAACCTCATGCGCGGCATGGAGGCCGTCGGCGGCCGCCTGTTCCTCACCGACCGCCGGCTGCATTTCGCGAGCCACGCCTTCAACATCGCGTGCGGCACCACCGACCTGCCGCTGGCCGACGTGGCCGGCACCGAACCATGCTGGACGAAGTTCCTCGGCGTGATCCCGCTGCTGCCGAATTCGCTGGCGGTCCGCACCCGCGACGGTACCGAATACCGGTTCGTGGTCTACGGACGGCGTACGTGGCAGGCCGCCATCGAAGCCGGGCGGCAGACGATACCGGCCTGAGCGGGCGCCCGGCCGCCCGAAAAAAGCCCGCCTTCCGGCGGGCTTTTTCGTTACTTGTGCGGCGCGATGAGCACGACGCGGTGCTCAGGACACCACGCGCAGGCCCGAGGTGGCGGACGTCGGCGCGGCGTTGCGCAGGGCGGCGATGCGCTGCTCCAGCGGCGGGTGGCTGCGGAACAGGCCGGTGATGCCGCCGGAGATGCCAAACGCCTGCACCTGCTTGGGCAGCGTGCTTTCGCCGTAGGTCTGCGACAGGCGCTCCAGCGCGGCGATCATCTTGTCGCGGCCGGCCAGCTGCGCGCCGCCGGCATCCGCGCGGAACTCGCGCCAGCGCGAGAACCACATCGCGATGACGCTCGCGAGCACGCCGAAGACGAGGTCCAGCACGAACACCGTCAGGTAGTAGCCGAAGCCGACGCGGCCGTCGTCGCGGTTGCCGCCGAGATAGCCGTCGACGATGCGGCCGATCACGCGCGCGGCGATGATCACGAAGGTATTCAGCACGCCCTGCAGCAGGGCCATCGTCACCATGTCGCCGTTGGCGACGTGGCTGACCTCGTGGGCGAGCACCGCCTCGGCCTCGTCGCGGCTCATCGCCCGCAGCAGGCCGGTGGAGACGGCCACCAGCGCGTTGTTCCGGTTGGCGCCGGTCGCGAAGGCGTTGATCTCCGGCGCGTCGTAGATGGCGACCTCGGGCATGCCGATGCCGGCGGCCTGGGCCTGGCGGCGCACGGTCTCGACCAGCCAGCGCTCGCCTTCGCTGCGCGGCTGGGTGATGACCTGCGCGCCGGTGGCCATCTTCGCCATCCACTTGGAGACCAGCAGCGAGATGATCGAGCCGCCGAAGCCGAAGATCGCCGCCATGACCAACAGGCCGGCGTTGCTGCGGGGGTCGAGGCCGAAGACCGCCATCACGACGCTGAAGACCAGCAGGACGGCGAGGTTGGTGGCGAGGAAGAGTGCGAGGCGTTTGAACATGGCGGGACCCGGGGTCTCGTCGGAGGGAATGGAGTGACGTGTAGAGTGGGGGCCGATCGCGCCGCCCAAACCCTCGCGCGGCGGCCGTCGACGTTCCGTACAGTCTCCAGACAGTTTCACACATGCCCGTCGCCCCACGATACCGCGGCCGTTTCGCCCCCTCGCCCACCGGCCCGCTGCATTTCGGATCGCTGCTGACCGCGCTCGGCAGCTGGCTGATGGCGCGCCGGGCCGGCGGCGAGTGGTGGGTGCGGATCGAGGATCTCGACCCGCCGCGCGAAGTCGCCGGCGCGGCCGAGGCGCAGCTGCGCACGCTGGCCGGCTTCGGGCTGGTGTCCGACGGCCCGGTCGTCCACCAGCGCGACCGCCATGACCTCTACCGCGCGGCGCTGGATCGCCTGCTGGCCGACGGCCAGGCCTTCGCCTGCGGGTGCAGCCGCGCAGCGCTCGCGGAGAACGGCGGGATCCACCGCGCCTGCGTCACCGACACCGCGCACGGGCGCACCGCCGTCCGCCTGCGCGTGCCCGACGGCGCCACGGTCACGTTCGACGACGCCCTGTGCGGCCGTGTCGCGCAGGACGTGGCCGCGGAGGTCGGGGACTTCGTCCTGCTGCGCGCCGACGGTCATTGGGCCTACCAGCTGGCGGTGGTGGTGGACGACGCCGACCAGGGCATCACCGACGTGGTCCGCGGCGCCGACCTGCTCGATTCCACCCCGCGGCAGATCCTGCTGCAACGCGCGCTGGGACTGCCGACCCCGGCCTATGCCCACCTGCCGCTGGTCGTCGATGCCGAGGGCCGCAAGCTGTCGAAGTCGCTGGCGGCAGTGCCGGTGGACGGCGACGATCCGCTCCCGGCGCTGCGCCTCGCCTGGCGCGCGCTGGGGCAGGCGCCGGGCCCGTTCGAGGCCGCAGGCACCGCCGCGCAAGGATTGGCGAAAGCGGTCGACGCGTTCGCGCCGCGGTTGATCCCGCGCAAGCCCGTGCCGTTCGCCGCGGTGCACAATGGCGACGCGATCGACGGCGCATAGAATCCGGACGAATCGCACGGAGAGAACGGGATGCCACGACATCCCGCTCCCGGACACGACGCGGCGCCGGGCGCGACGCGGGCGAACAGGACATTTCACACCGGAGGGGTATCCAGCATGACCACACGCGTCGCACTCGTCACCGGCGGCACCGGCGGCATCGGCACCGCCATCTGCAAGCGCCTGGCCGACATGGGCCACAAGGTCGCCACCAACTACCGCAACGAAGAAAAAGCCAAGGCCTGGCAGGCGCAGATGAAGGCCGAGGGCTACGACTTCGCGCTTGCGAAGGGCGACGTGACCTCGCCGGACGAGGCCGCGGCGATGGTCAAGTCGGTCGAGGCGCAGCTCGGCCCGATCGACATCCTGGTCAACAACGCCGGCATCACCCGCGACGGCACCTTCCACAAGATGTCGTCGCAGCAGTGGACCGACGTCATCAACACCAACCTCAACTCGGTGTTCAACGTCACCCGTCCGGTCATCGAGGGCATGCGCGACCGCAAGTGGGGCCGGATCATCCAGATCAGCTCGATCAACGGCCTCAAGGGCCAGTACGGCCAGGCCAACTACGCGGCGGCCAAGGCCGGCATGCACGGCTTCACCATCTCGCTGGCGCGCGAGAACGCCAAGCTGGGCATCACCGTGAACACGATTTCCCCCGGCTACATCGCCACCGACATGGTGATGGCGGTGCCGGAGGAAGTGCGCGCCAAGATCGTCGCCGACATCCCGACCGGCCGCCTCGGCACCCCGGACGAGATCGCCTACGGCGTGGCCTTCCTGGCCGACGAGCGCGCGGGCTGGATCACCGGCTCCAACCTCGACATCAACGGCGGCCACCACATGGGCTGGTAAGCCCCGACGCCGCTCCGGCCCGTCCGGAGCGGCACGGCCTGCGGGGTCCATGCGTGACCTTGGTCGCGTTCCCCGCCGCGGCGTTCTCCCGCCGGGCGGCACCGATCCGCCGACAAGTTGCAACCCGGCCCGGGCTGCGCCATGCTCGCGGGCCGGCTCCCGCTAGAGTAAAGGCTCCATGCCCGTCACGCGGATCATCAAGAAGTACCCGAACCGCCGCCTCTACGACACCAAGATCTCCAGCTACATCACGATCGAGGACGTCCGCCAGCTCATCGTGGACGGCGAGGATTTCGAGGTGCGCGACGCCAAGTCCGGCGAGGACCTCACCCGCCAGGTGCTGCTGCAGATCATCGCCGAGCACGAACAGGACGGCGAGCCGGTGCTGTCCACGCAGTTGCTGAGCCAGATCATCCGGTTCTACGGCGACTCGCTGCAGGGCTTCATGGGCAACTACCTCGAACGCTCGATGCAGATCTTCCTCGACCAGCAGCAGCAGTTCCGCCAGCAGATGGGCGGACTGATCGGCCAGACGCCGTGGACGATGATGAACCAGCTGACCGAGCGCAACCTCGAGATGTGGCGCGAATTCCAGCACAACCTGATCGGCGCCATGGGCCGGCCCACCGCCGCCAAGCCGAAGGACAAGGCCGCCACCGGCGGCAAGCACGACGACTGACCCCCGTCCCGCGCATCGCGCGCCGGCCCCGCGCCGCGCGCGGGCATGCGCGTGCCCGCGGGCCACGCCGTCGTCGTTCCGTTTCCGTTTTCCGTCTTCCCAGGGGATTCCTCATGCAACAGCGCGTGGCCGTCGTGACCGGCGGCATCGGCGGGCTCGGCACCGAAATCTGCAAGGCGCTCGCCCGCGCCGGGCACACCGTCATCGCCGCCGACCTCGGCGCCCGCGCCGAACGCCTGGCCGAGTTCGAGCGCGAAGTCGCCGGCCTCGACATCCGCTTCGAGCCGGTCGACGTGTCCGACTTCGACGCCTGCGGCGCCCTGGTGCGCAAGATCGAGGCCGAGCACGGGTCGCTCGACATCCTCGTCAACGGCGCCGGCATCACCCGCGACGGCACCCTGCGCAAGATGGAGAAGTCGCAGTGGGACGCGGTGCTGTCGGTCAACCTCGACAGCGTGTTCAACCTCTGCCGCCACGCGGTCGAGGGCATGACCGCGCGCGGCTTCGGCCGCATCGTCAACATCAGCTCGGTGAACGGCCAGACCGGCCAGTTCGGCCAGACCAACTACGCCGCCGCGAAGGCCGGCATGCACGGCTTCACGATGGCGCTGGCCCGCGAGGTCGCGCGCAAGGGCGTGACCGTGAACTCGGTGTCGCCGGGCTACTGCGAGACCGCGCTGGTGATGTCGATGTCCGACGAAATCCGCGCCGGCATCGTCGACAAGGTCCCCGTCGGCCGCCTCGGCAAGCCGTCGGAAATCGCCCGCACCGTCGCCTTCCTCGTCGACGAGGACGCGGGGTTCATCACCGGCGCGAACATCCCTGTAAACGGCGGGTTGTTCATGAGTTTCTGAGGCGGGTTTCGCCGCATCCGCGGCAACGTGGACAGGCCCGCCTCCGGGGTCTGGAAGACTATGCGCTGACAGGATCCGTTCGGTCGTTTCCGTCGTCGTCCCGAGCCAAAGGCGAGGGATCTGCTTTTCTTCGGCGAAAGCCCGGAATCTTTTCCGCGCTGGGGCGCGGGCCCCTTTCTTTTCAAAAAGAAAGGGGCCACTGCGCCGCTTGCGGCGCGAACGGCGAAGCCGGCCCGAAGGGCGAGCGCCGCAGGCGTGAGTCAAGAAAACTCCTCAGTGCCGAGGCAAATCTGCTGTCGGAACCGTGGCCGGGATTTTTCGACGAGGCGTCCTGCCTCGTCGAAAAACGGCGGACCTCCTGTCCGCCGCCCTCCGGGTCTCCGGGCACGGGAAGGGACATTGATCCTGCAGCGGCGTCAGGACGAATCACGTGAGGATCGCCGCCTCGATTGGCCATCAGGCACGCCCCCATTGCACCCGCCCGAAGCCCGCTCTACCTTCCCCATCCTCCGTCCCGTCCCGCAGACCACCCCGATGCTCCGACTCACGCCGCCCAGCACGCCCGCCTTCCTGATCTCGCTGCTGCTCGGCGGTGCCGGCATCGCCGGGCGGCTCGGGTATTTCCCGATCGCCGCGCCCAATGCGTTCTGGCTGCTGACCACCGCTTTCGGGCTGTTGCTGCTGTCGACGCTGTTCAAGGACCTCTGAGCGCGCGCGATTGCGGCCTCAGTGCCGCGTCGCGAAGAAGATCACGAAGCGGTCGCCGGTCTTGCGGTGGAAGTAGATGCCGCGTTCGTCCGGGGTGAAGGTGGGCGCTTCGACATGCCCGTCCAGCGCGACCAGCTTCGCCGCCGGACCGAACGGTGCGTTCACCGATCCGCGCTGCGCGATGTAGATCGACGCGTGCACCACGATGCCCGGCGGTGCGCGGGTGAACAGCAGCGTCAGGCCATCCGCGGAAATGCACGGCGCGTATTCCAGCGCGTCGGTGTTGACGTTGCGCAGCAGCGCCGTGTCCTCGGGCAGTGGCACGAAACCGTCGCCCTTGTGCCCGGCCTGCAGGATGTCGGCCGCCACCGGCCACAGCAGACTGAAGCGGCCGTCGACGTAGTACAGGCGCTCGCCGTCGGGCGAGACGTCCAGATCGAAGTTGATGTAGCGCGCGCGCCGTCGCGACAGACCCTGCAGCGGATGCACGCCGGACACCTTGCCGTCGGCAAACGTGCCGCCGAACAGACTGATGCGCGTGCGGTCGTGGTCGCGCAACGACACGAAATAGAAACGGCCGGCGCGGTCCATCGTCGCCACGCCGTCCAGCTTCGTGCTGTTCGCGCCGGGCAGTTCGCCGAGGTAGCGGAAGTGCGTGACATCGATGCGCTCGGCGAAGCGCAGGTTCGTGTCGACCCACGGCGCATTGAGGTCGTTGAAGAACAGGTAGCGGCCATCGCGGCTGAGGAACGGCTCCATCGCGTCGCCGTCGTAACCTTCGATGACCACCGGCTGCGGATCGGCGTACAGCCGCGATGTCGCGGCCTCGCGCGCCCCGCCGAGCGCCGACGTCGTCGCGGCGAAGGCCAGCGCGCAGGCCGACAGCAGCACGAGCAACGTGCGCGGCGGCCTGCGCATGGCGTCAGCGGGCGTCGGCCTGCAGCACGACCGCGGCGTTCTCCGGCACCGGCATCAACTCGGAGTCGAGCTCGACCACTTCGCCGTCGGCATGGACGTCGATGAACAGGCGGTAGTTGAGCCCCTGGTCCCAGTAACGCTGCTCGGTCACGTAGTGGTCGACATGCGTCGGCGCATACGGATTGTCCGCGACCTCCGACGAACCGACCTGCACCCGCTCGTTGTAGTAGCAGCGCAGCGAGGCATCCGCGTTCACCCAGTAGCGGCCCGGGCGCAGGTTGTCGAACTCGTACCGGCCGAATTCGTCGGTCTTCGCCGACAGGCCGTAGTCCAGCATGCGGGCGTCGTAGAACAGCACCTCGCGCTTCCCGCCCGACGGACGTGCGAAAGGATTCCGCAGCGCCGGCGTCGCCTTGTAGCGGTGCGCTTCCAACAGGCCGACGTATTCGACGAGGTGCGGCGTCGCCGGGAACAGCGACAGTTCGATGCCGGCGTTGGCGCGCTTGCGGATCGCCAGCAGGCCACGCGTGCGCCGGCAGTCGTCGTTCAACTGGTGGAACAGCACGCCGCGGATGCGGCCGGTCCCGGGCTGCATCGCGCGCTGTGCCGCCTGCGGATCGAACGCGTCGGCAGGCCGGAATTCGAGCGGACGCGCTGCTTCGGCCTGGCGGTCGGCGTTGTCCAGCAGGCGGCCGGCGAACGCGGGGGCCGCGGTCAGGATCGAGAGGAAAAGCGGTGCCGCGACGGTCCCGAGGACACGGACGGACGAGCGGGGACGACGGCGCGATGCGTGCTGGTTCAACGGCTTTCCTCGCAGAACTTCTTGCGGTACTCCATCGCCTTCGGCATCAGCTGCTGGAGGTTGGCGATGCGGGTACCCGGGTTCGGGTGGGTCGAGGAGAACTCCGGCTGCGAACGGCCGCCGCTGGCCTGGTCCATGCGCTCCCACAGCGGGATCGCTTCCTCGGGGTTGAAGCAGGCGGCGGCGGCGAGCAGCAGGCCCATCTCGTCGGCCTGCGTCTCCTGCTTGCGCGCGTACGGCAGCGAGCGACCGTAGCCGTACACCGCCATCACCGCCTGCATCGACTGCTGGTCCATGCCGCTCATCGCGCCGGCCATCTGGCCCAGCTGCGTGAGCTTCTGTTCGGTCATGCGCTGCGCGCCGTGGCGCAGCAGGGCGTGGGTGATCTCGTGGCCCATCACCACCGCCATCGCATCGGCGTTCTTCGCCACCGGCACCAGCCCGGTGTAGACCGCCATCTTGCCGCCGGGCAGGCAGAACGCGTTGACCTGGTCGGACTGCAGCACGCTGACGTCCCAGTCGAAGCTGTTTTCGACGTGCGGCGCCTGCAACCCGTGCTCGGCGGCCAGCGCGTCGGACACCTGCGGGATCTTCGCGATCAGCCGCTGCGCGATCGCGCGGATCTGCTGCGCGACCTGCGAGTTCGGATCGACTGGGCGCTCCTGCGACAGGATCTCCTGGTACGCCTGCAGGCCCATCGCCTTCTCGTCGTCGGGCGAGATGCTGCGGTCGATCACCACCTTCTCACCGGTCAGCGGATCGGTGCTGCGGTTGGAGAACCAGTAGTACGCGGCGTAGCCGGCGAACAGGATCAGGATGATGAAGCGCGGGTTGATGCCGCGGCCGCGCGGACGGCCGCCGGGCGACGCGTTGCCGAAGGGGTTCTGCTGCATGGTCTGTCCTCCCGGGCGCGGCGCCCTGCGCGGCGACTATAAGTGACTCCCGCCACGAAACCGAAGCCGCACGACGGTTTTTCGTCGCGGCCGCATCGCGCACGGCGGCGGCCGGCGGTGGTCGACTAGAGGTCGCGCACCACCCGGAATCCGGTGAAGGCGTTGGTCGCGTCCGACTGCGCCTGCCGGCGCCAGGCCGCCCGGCCCTGCGCCGGCGCATTACCCCAGGCACCGCCGCGGATCACCCGCGTGCGGCAGCCGGGGTTGATCCACGCCTCGCCGTTGGTGGGCGCGCGGCGATAGCCCTCGTGCCAGCAGTCGGCCACCCACTCGCTGACGTTGCCTTCCAGATCGTGGATGCCGAAGGCGTTGGCACGGAAGCTCGCCACCGGTGCCGGGCCCCACCAGCCATCGCCGTATCCGACGAAGGCGTTGCCCCAGCTGCGTCCGCCGGGCGAGTGGTCGTCGCCGCCGGCGAGGTTGCCGGTGTCGGGCACCGGTGGGCGGTCGCCCCACGGGTAGCGCCCGGGCTGGCCGCTGCGCAGGGCGTATTCGAACTCGGCCTCGCTGGGCAGCCGGTAGTGCTGGCCGCTGTGTTCCGACAGCCAGCGTGCGTAGGCCTCGGCGTCCTTCGCGCTGACGTGCAGCACCGGCATGGTGTCCGCGGCGGGACGGCCCAGATAGTCGTGCCGCCAATCCACGCCGCTGCGGCGCACGAAGTTGCCGGCGCGATCGTCGTAGACCAGCGAATGCCCGCGACGCAGCGCCCGCGGCCGGTAGCCACTGGCCTGCACGAAGCGGCGGAACTGCTCCACCGTCACCTCGGTGCGGGCGATCGCGAAGCCGCGCTCGAAGCGCACGTAGCGCTGCGGGCGCTCGGCGTCGCTGGCGTCGGGCTCGGTCGTGCGCGCGCCCATGCGGAAGCCGCCATGGGGCACCACGATCATCTCCGGGCCACGGCCGCCACCCTGCAACGCATCGGTGAACCGCTGGCCCGGGCGCATCAGGCCGTAGTGCGTGGCCAGGTCGATGCGCGTGCGCAGCTCCGCCGCCGCGGGATCACCCGGGCGCGCGATCCGCAGCATCTCCGCCAGCCGCACGCGCGCGCCTTCCAGATGGCCCGGCCGGTGCGGCTCGGACAACAGCACCAGCCCCTCGTCGCGCAACCGGGCGATGTGATAGCGGCGGATGTCCTCGACGATGCCGCGCCCGGTCGCCACCGTGTCCATGCCGGGCCGCACCGTCGACGCCTGCGCCAGCCAGCGCTCGGCCTCGTCGAAATCCATGCGCGTCGCCGCGTCCTCGGCCTTGCGCAGCATCGTGCTTTCGACCGCAGCCAGTCCCTGCGACGCCCGCGGCTGCCCGGGCGACAGCGACAGCGCCTCGCGGAACCGCGCCAGCGCGCCCTCGCCGCGCTCGCCCAGCCGGCCCGCGGCCAGCTCGGCCTCGCCGTCGACGTTCAGCGTCCACAGCCGTCCGGCCACGTCGACCTTGCGCAGGAATGCCTCGCCGTCCGGCACCGCGTCGGCCCCGACGGCACGCAGCACCGCGGCCGCGGCCTGTGCGCGATGCAGCGCCTCGGCGTCGTCGCCGGCATCGGCCAGCGCCGCCTCGCCGTCGCTGCGCAGGCGGACCAGCGCACGTTCGAGCAGCGCACGCGCCTGCGCATCCGCGGGGTCGCGGTCGCGCAGGGCGAGCGCGATGGGAATCGCGGCGTCGGCGTCTTCGTACAGCCGATCCGCCGCCAGCGCCTGCGCGGCGCGGCGGCGCGCGGCGGCCACGCCGGCGGCATCGATCGTCACGTCCGGCCGGCGCCATTCCAGTCGCGGCGCATCGCCCGCGTCATCGCCGCTGATCGTCACCAGCCCGCCGGGCTGCACCACCGGCGCGGGCGTCTTCGCGACCGTGTCCTGCGCGGCGCGATCGCGACCGCAGGCGCACAGCAGCGCGAGCGCCAATGCACCCGCCACCACCTTGCCCGTCATCGCTGCCGACCGCCGCTTCACGCTCGGCACCTTAGCGCATCGGGCATGACCGATGCCGCACTCCGGTAGCATGTCGGCTTTCCGCCGCAGGACCCGCCCTTGCCCCGCTGGATCGATTCCCCCGCCGACCTCGCCCCGCTGATCGCGGCACCGCCGGCCCGCCTCGCGCTCGACACCGAATTCGTCCGCGAACGCACCTACTGGCCGCAGCTGGCGCTGGTGCAGATCGCCCCGGGCGATCCCGACGCAAGCGACGACGCCGCTCTTGAGGACAGCATCCTGCTGGTCGACCCGCTGGTGCCCGGCATGGCCGAACCGCTGGCGCAGCTGCTGTCCGATCCGCGCTCGCTGAAGCTGATGCACAGCGCCGGCGAGGACCTGATCGCCTTCCGCCACGCCTGCGGCGCCCTGCCCGCCCCGCTGTTCGATACCCAGATCGCCGCCGCGCTGTGCGGGATCGGCGCCGGGCTGGGCTACCAGCGGCTGATGGCCGAACTGCTGGGTGTCGAGGTCGACAAGGGCGAGACCCGCTCCGACTGGCTGCGCCGCCCGCTGTCGGCCTCGCAGCTGCGCTACGCCGCCGACGACGTGCGCCACCTCGACACCGCGTGGCGCCTGCTGCACGAGCGCCTCGCCGCCGCCGACCGCCTGCCGTGGCTGGAGGAAGACTGCGCCCGCATGCTCGCCAACGCCGCCGACGACACGCCCGAACGCTGGCCGCACCTGGGCATGCGCTCGGCGCAGTTCCTCGACCGCGACGGCCAGATCCGCCTGCTCCGCCTGCTGCGCTGGCGCGAGGCCCGCGCCCGCGTCTCCGACCGCCCGCGCAGCTGGCTGCTCGACAACGAACTGGCGCAGGCCCTCGCCCGCACCCCGCCGCGCGACCTCGGTGCCCTGCAGCGCCTGTTCGACGGCCAGCCCAAGGCGCCGAAGAAGCTGACCGCCGAGGTGTTCGACGCCCTGACCACGCCCCTGCCCGACGAAGCCGAACTCCCGCAGGCCCGCGGCGACGACCGCGACCGCGGCGTCTACAAGCGCCTGCAGCAGGCCGTGGCCGCCCGCAGCGCCGAACTGGGCCTGCCCGACGGCGTGCTGGCCTCGCGCCGCTGGATCGAAGCCCTGCAGGACGGCGAGGACTGGCCCGGCCCCCTCGCCGGCTGGCGCCGCGGCCAGCTCGAACCCGCCCTCGCCGCCGAGCTGGCGGCGATTGGCAACCGCTGACGACCGCCTTATACTGCCGGTCCCGCGCGGGAGCCCAAGCACTCCCCCGCAGCGCCAGCCACACCGGCGACGAGACATGGGGCCATAGCTCAGCTGGGAGAGCGCGTCGTTCGCAATGACGAGGTCGGGAGTTCGATCCTCCCTGGCTCCACCAAACAGGAAGCCGATCCGCAAGGGTCGGCTTTTTTGTTGGCCGCACGCGGCGAAGCACGTGGCCCTGCGCAGGATCGTCCTGTCATCGGCCCCGTGTAGCCTCCGCGCTGGCGCATCGGCGCGCCGGGCCATGGACGAGGGCGACATGCAGGGACTGCCGGTTTCCGACTACCAGACGCGCTTCTTCATCGAATGGGCGCTGCACCCCGGCGAGGACGGCTACAACGTCTTCGGCGTGTACCGCATCCGCGGGCCGCTGGACACCGATCGCTTCCGGCGCGCCTGCGCGCGCTTCGTGCGCCAGCACGAGGAAGTGCGGGTCGTCTACGCGGAAGACGGCAGCGCCTGCCATCCCGCAGACCACGACTTCGACGCGCTCTACCGCCAAGTCGTCGCGGAGTCCGATGACGCGGCGATGCAACACGTCGAAGACGCCCTGCGTGCGCCGTTCGATCTGGTGCGCGGGCCGATCCTGCGCTTCCTGCTGGTCTCCGTCGGCCCGCACGAACACGTCTTCGCGCACGTCGCCCACCACATCGTCTGCGACGGCGAGATGCTGAAGATCCTCGGCGAGGACATCGCCGGCCACTACCACGCGCTCGCTTCGTCCGCCGCTTGCGACGACGTCGCCGTCGACACGCGCTTCCGCGACGCCGTGGCCGAGGAGCGGCGCCTGCTCGCGCAGATGCGCGCCGACGAGACCGATGCATTCTGGCGCGACTTCCTCGGCGACGTGCCGACACGCCTGCGACTGCCGCTGCGGCCGGGTGTCGATCCTGATCGCATCGATGGGAGCGGGCTCGACGAGGACACAGACTCACGCCGCGTCGCCAGCACGTTCTTCGCGCTGTCGCCGGCGCAGACGCAACGCCTGCACGACTTCGCCGAGGCGCGCGGCAGCACGCTCTTCGTCTGCCTCGCGGCGATGTACGGGCTGGTGCTGTCGAAGTTCTGCCACCAGCCGCGCTTCTTCCTGCACTACCCGGTCAACATGCGTCCGCCCGGCTGCGGCCGCGCCGGCGGCTGCTTCGTCAACAATCTGCCGATGAAGATGGAAGCGGACCGCCACGCGACGCTCGACGACTGGATCGCGGCGCTCACCGCGCAGCGCATCGAGGTGAAGCCGCACCAGCGCCATCCGTTCGCGAAGATCGCGAAGGCGCAAGCGCAGCACGACGGCATGCCGCTCGACAGCATGCTGCTGAACGGCATGTTCAACGTCGGCTTCGTGTCGACCAACCTGCGCGCGCGCAATGCGCTGCGGCTGGACGGGCTGGAGACGGAGACCGTCGACGTCGCGCGACGGCACGCGATCTACGATCTGTCGCTGCTGTACGACGGCCACGACGTCGGCGGCCTGCGTTTCCGGCTCGATCGTCGCGCCGCGCTGTTCGACGACGCCTTCGCGGATGCCTTCATCGCCTCGCTGCGCGCGCTGATCGACGACGCCGTCGACCACGGTCGCACCATCGACCTCGCGCGGCACGGCGCGCTCGTCGGTACCGCACTCGACGACGCCCTGCATCTCGCGAATCCCGACAACCGCGACTACGAGACCGACACGTCCATCCCCGCGCTGTTCCGCCGGCAGGCCGCGCGCAGGCCCGACGCGATCGCGACGATCGAAGCCGGCGGCCTCGCACGCACCTACGCCGCGCTGCGTGCGGATGTCGATCGCCTCGCCCGGCGCCTGCTTGCGAACGAAGGCGCGCTGATCGGCATCCTCGCCGAGAAGGGCCATCGCCAGTCCGTGGCGACGCTGGCGATCATGCAGTCCGGCCACGCCTACCTGCCGCTCAACGTGGAGTGGCCGCACGGCCGCGTGCTCGACGTGCTCGCAGCCGGCGGCGTGCGCACGCTGCTGGTGTCGCGCGAGCAGCGCGCGCGCATCGCGCTCGACGCCGACCGCTTCGCGCACCTCGCGATCCTCGATCTCGACGACGACCTGTCCTCGGCCGCCGCCAACGACGACGCGGCGGGCTTCCCGCCCGTCACCGGCGACGACATCGCCTACGTCATCTTCACCTCCGGATCGACCGGCACGCCGAAGGGCGTGACCATCTCGCACGCCGGCGCGCTCAACACGCTGCACGCGGTGAACGAACGCTTCGCCGTCGGCGCGGATGACCGCGTGCTCGCGCTGTCCGACCTCGCCTTCGATCTCTCGGTGTACGACCTGTTCGGGCCGCTGCTCGTCGGCGGCGCGACGGTATTCCCCGCGCAGGCGGACATCCGCCAGTTCGAGGCATTGGCGGACACCGTGCATCGCCACCGCGTGACCGTGTGGAACTCCGTGCCGCAGCTGGCCGACCTGCTGGTCAACGCGACCGCGCTGCGCGGCGGCGAACTCGACACGCTGCGGCTGATGCTGCTCAGCGGCGACTGGATTCCGGTCGGCTTGCCCGCGGACATCCGGAGGCATTGCACACGCGACGACCTGCAACTCGTCAGCCTCGGCGGCGCGACCGAAGGCAGCATCTGGTCGGTGTGGCACGTGATCGACGCGGTCGACCCCGCGTGGACCAGCATTCCCTACGGCCGCGCGATGCCGAACCAGACGCTGTACGTGCTCGACGACGACGACGGCCTGCTGCCGGTCGACGCGCCCGGCCATCTCTGCATCGGCGGCGCGGGCGTGGCCGTGGATTACTGGAACGACGCCGCGCGCACCGACGCGAGCTTCTTCGTGCATCCGACGCTGGGCCGGCTCTACCGCACCGGCGACCGCGGCACGCTGCGTCGCGGGCATGACATCGACGCGGGTTACATCGAGTTCGGCGGCCGCACCGATTTCCAGCTGAAGATCCGCGGCTATCGCGTCGAACCCGGCGACATCGAAGCGCACCTGTCCGCGCATCCCGGCATCCGGCAATCGGTCGTGCAGGCGATGCCGCATCCCGGCAGCACGCGTCGGTCGCTGGTGGCGTGGTACGTCGCCGATCGCAGGCTCGACGACGCCGCGCTGGCCGCACATCTCGCCGACCATCTGCCGGACTACATGGTCCCCGGCGCGTTCGTGCACCTCGCCGAACTGCCGCTCACTGCCAACGGCAAGGTCGATCGCGCCGCACTGCCGATGCCGGCCGCGACCGACATCGCGGAGACGCATGCCGCACCGGACAGCCGCACCGAACACGTCGTCGCCGGCCTGTTCGCCGCGGTGCTCGGCCTCGAACCGGCAACGGTGTCGGCGCAGGCCGATTTCTTCCGCCTCGGCGGCGACTCCATCGCCGCGGTGCGCCTGATCGGCCGCATCAACCGCGCCTTCCCGCACGCCGCCGTCCGCGTGATCGACGTCTTCCGCTTCCGCACCGTGCGCACGCTGGCCGATGCCATCGAACGCGGGGGTCAGGACCGGCATTCGCTGATCAAGCCGATGAACGACGCGACCTGCACGCGCCTGCTGTTCATGATCCACCCCGCCACCGGCGGCTGCGAGGTCTACCACGGCCTCGCCGAGCGGCTGGCCGACGACTACCGCTGCTACGGCATCGACAACCGCAACCTGCACGGCGACACGCAGGTGTCCGACCTGCACGCGCTGGCGGAGGACTACCTCGCGCTGATCCGCGCCGTGCGCCGCGAGCGCGGTGTCCCCGACGATGCCGAGTACACGCTGACCGGCTGGTCGCTGGGCGGACAGATCGCGTTCGCCATCGCCGCCCGACTGGAAGCCGAAGGCGTCACCGCCATCCGCATCATCAGCCTGGACGCCATCCTCAACGACGGCGACGACGCCCTGCTCGCGATCCGCTCGCGCATCGCCGTGAACCGCGACGCCTTCCGCCGCGGCCTCGAAGCCCGCCGTTCCGAGAACCGCCTCTACGACAACGAGGACTACATCCAGCGCATCCTCGCCATGGTCGAGACCGAGAAGACCCTCGCGCTGGCGCCCGTCGGCCGCCCCCTGCGCCACACCCGCGTCCTGCTGTTCAAGACGATGCGCCCCTACCTCAACCTCGACATCAACCCCGACGCCACCACCCTCAGCGACCACGTCGCCACCCTGCCCTGGAACAACGTCGACCACCTCGTCCACGACCCCGCCCACCGCCACGTCCACCCCCTCGACTGCGACCACGGCACCCTGCTGCTGGAATGGGCGCGGATCGCGGAGGTGATCCGGGAGGTGTGCGGGGTGGCGCGGGGGGAGGAAGCCGTGGCTTGAGGGGCGAGCCGGGCGGCGTGCGGGGATTGAGCGGCCTATTCGCCGCAGATTCTGCGGTGAATAGCCCCGGCGAAGATCACCGCTTGAACCGATGCTCCCGATGCCAGCCGAGATAGAACGGGTGCGGCCTCCACTCTGCGTTGTCCGGAACGACGAGTCGGCGCTCGGGCAGGATCAGCTTATCGAGGTCGTCCGGCACGCCGTGCGGAGAGATCAGCAGGCGGTAGTCGTCCTCGAACGCGATCAGTCCACGATCGAAGAGCCAATGCGCGGTCCCTGTCAGCGCAATGCCGTTACGAACGGTGTCCGGACCTTTCATCTCGACAGGGCGAATGTGCGCCGCCTGCACTTCCGGTCGACCGCCACCGTTGATCAGACGCAAGCCCGTCACGGCGCAACGGTTGTCGTAAGCCCGACGTACATGCCGCTGGAAGGCGCGATCGCGGAACGGTCGCGCTACGACGCGCTCGATGATCGGGCGATCCGCGTATTCCTCGATCACGTCTGACACTTCCCACGCTTCGCGCGTTACGGGAAAGCCTGCGGCGAGAATCGTATCGAACTCGCTGTCGGGCACGATACGAACCGATCGACCGAACGCCCCTCTGTTTGTGCTGCCATCGGCCTTTTGCAGGATGGACTCGTAGTAGCGCCCGCCCTCGGAGAAAGGAACGACCCGATCAAACTCGATGTAATCGGCAACATCGACGTAGAAGTGGTCATCTAAAGCCTTGTCAGGGCGAATGCTGATGGCTCGTGCAACTGCGAAGTAGGAAGAGCCACCGCCAGAGCGACGGGACCCGTCAGAACGCCTTGGCTCGTAGTAGACGATCAGATCGCCAAGAGACTCTTTGACCTGATTGAGATACGTCTTAGGGAAGTGATACCACTGCCCGGTGCTGTCGTCGTAGTCGCTACTTTGCGACGCTGTAAAGACTGCTTTCGCCATTGCCCTAACCCCTGTCGCAGCCTGCGAGACTTACGCCGCCAATCCTGTCGAAGCACTCGGCAGGAATCTACCATGGCAGCCTCACGCAAAGCACCCGCGGCCCACTGCGTCTTCGAGTACCTCTATCGCGATGCCGGCAACTGGAAGACCTTCGGCATGTTGCTGCTCAGTGGCGCCGCCACGGACGATGCCTCGTCCACGATCATGAAGTCACTCGACTGGAACAACACCTTCGTCGCCGAGCAGATCGGCATCCCGTCACTATGCCCGCAGCACTTCAAGGACTGCGGCTCGGACGGACCGGGCGACTTAGATCATGCCTACCATGAGTTCGACGCACTGCGTCCGGCGACAGAGGAAGAGGCGCAGACGCTGACCGTCTTCGGATCGATCGACGATCTTGTGAGGAAATTCGCGCTCACCCATGGGCGTTGGAACGTTCGGCTCTCGCCCAATGTGGATTGGTGATTGCGGCGCGCTTGCGGTCGCTCCGATGTGCTGCGATAGCCCCGACAACAAAGCATAGAAGCAGTTTTATTAAAGAGCCTCGATAGCGTTCTTCAGCAATTTCATCTCGAACGGATGTAGTCGCAGCTTAGAGACATTGATCTGCCTCAGCGTATCAATTGCGATATCCAAATCATCATCGCCCCCCAGGTATCTGACCAATTTTCTACCAAGCTCAAATGGAATTCCGTACTCATCCAAAGAAGAGACGACCGAGGGCAGAAAAAGGTTCTCGACCCGAGCAGCAAACGAAGAAAAATCCCCAGTCCTAATTCCTTTTTTATCAAATACTTCTTTCATCACCTCCTGAACAATCATCAATAGCTTTGGGAAGTGAAAAGTCGCCCACAAACGATTGAAATCAAGTATGGTCTGAACAGCCTCATCAGGGCTCAGACTTTTATTCCACTCTAGCTCACGCTCAATTTGAACCCGAACCGTTGGCTTTTCGCGCAGACTAAAAATTCTCACCGCAAGCTGAGATGCACTTCTTACGGATCCTGCTCCACGCCTAGCCCCATTGAAGTGATTCCAAATTAATTCACAAACAACTTGCAATTCCTCAAAAGTAGGGTCATAGGTCCATCGCATATTTGGAGCGAGCTGATTCGCTCTTAAATCAAGATCACGAGCAAGTGAAATTATCGATGCAGGCTCGACATCAGGATGAGCGCGCAATAAGTCAAGAGAAACCGCATTTTGTGCAATCAAACCATTTAAGCGCCCTCTCGACTCAATGGTTAGCTCTTCATCAGCCAACTGCAAAAGCAGCCCCTCAGAAGCCGATTCCGATTGACTGAATGCAGGAACATCTACTAGCGGAAGCTCTCTCTGTGGTGGCTCATGGAACAAATAAATATGGCCAACAAAATGCTTAAACATGCGACCAGATCTGCCGCATATATTGTTAAATGTAAAAAAGTCGATGTTCGTTTTATTTATCTTGTTATCAAAAACAACAACATTCCTCGCCTTGGTGTTTACACCTTCTATGAGTGTAGAGGTGCAAACTAGATTAGATAGCTGTGAATCATTGAAGGAGCGGACAACGTACTGCGCGAGGGCGCGCGGGACCCGACCATGATGAACCCCAACGCCATTCTTCAACGCAATTGCAAAGTGCCATTCAGGATGATAAGTGCTTGAGATCCAATCTACTGCTTCATCTTGATCAACCCCTTCATTCACCCCACCAGAAAGCTCCTTGGCAATTTTAGCCGCGCTCGCAGGCGACTTGCAGAAAATCAATGATTGCCCATCGAGCTTTTTCATCAATTCCAGTAAATGAGTTAATTCACTCCCTCTTTTCGGTCGTTCTAGATGCACCTCTGAAGCCACTGTAGGGTATGGCTCATGCATAAAATTTACTGAAAGACGCTCTTTTAGCTGAGGCACTACGCCTTCAATATCAGGCCCGAGAAGGTAGAACTGCTTGTTCTTAGTTGCCAAACGATGGAAAACCAGATTAAGGAGAGACGATCGCGTGTCATCATCCCTACCAGGAGCAAGCTTATAAAATTCATCTATCACAAAAAAATCAATTGCATCGAGGGAGGGAAGATCAAGCGCCCTCTCTTGCGTAAGAATATAAATATTTTTCTCAGCAGGCCTCTGCGCAGGGTGCGCTATGAGTTTGTATCCTAGAGAATAAGAGGAGATTCTACGGCGAGTTTCATCTATAAGTGCAATAGTCGGAACAACTATAAGCACATTTGAAAACTTCATCGAAGCAATAACCGCATCGACAATCAAACTCTTCCCAAAACTAGTTGGCGCGCTGAGAATAACATTTTCACCAGATAGGAGCTTCCAATAGACCCTTGCTTGAGGCCCGTGAAATACAATTTGATCCTCTGGAAAAGGTTGCGGCCTATGCACTTCGTAAGCAAATCTATCGAACAAATCCAAGCCGTCTGGCGCAAGATACGGAAACAATCCGACTTCCCTTAAAAGCCCATCTACAATCTGCGCCGAAGGACCAAAGGCGTCGTAGTTTTCGAGCGCCCTGAGTAGAAGGTCACGAAATCCAGAAACATCGCCCATTGATCCAAAAGCAGAAGCCAGACTCGCCGCAACCGCGAACGGATCACGCAATATAGAATCTCGAGATCGGACAACTTCAGCCAGCTCAGCTACTGTCAAACGACCTTCTGCCATGACTTGAGGACCTCATCCATAGTTGCAACAAGTGTCTTTTTGCTTTTCATTGGAAACAGCAAAACACGAACACTCAACTCCTTTGGAACCTTTGCCTTGATTTTTTCAAAGCTCTTTCCGACATCATCAACAAACGCAGATTCATATTGCGCCGTAATTGAACTGTGATCCAAAAAAATATCACTGTCGTAAGTTATTAAGATCGGTATGCATACTCTTGAGAAAACCTCATCTAGCGAAGTGTTTTTATGAAGAAGCTTTCTCAACCTTTCGTAAAATGGAGACGTTGAATCAACTTTATTTAAAATTGCCGCAAACTCTGCCCTGAGATAATCATGGCGAGTATGCTCTTCCAACTCCTTCGTTACGTCCCTTATTGCCCCTTCCAAATCTTGATAAAACTTAACTTCGCCCAGCCAAAGCTCAAGATCATCACCATCTTGAACTACATGCACAGCATCAAAGCCTTTTACAGTGTCATTCGCCGCGTCCTTGTAAAAGTACTTTGTTATTGCTGGTATGGTATGAAAATGCTGCCTGATCATTGCATGCAATAAAATCTCTCCAAACTCCCCTCGACTTTGAAATTTCGGAGAGCTATATATTGCGTGCGCGGCTCTTGATAACAAAGGAACCGCATTGCTTGCATTCAAGCTCATCCACTCTGTGTACCGAAGCGCAAATTCAGGAAGCCACTCCATTAAATGCCTGGCCAACTCCCTTTCTCGCCATTGGCCATTCTCAAATCCAGCACACCAACCGGTGAATGATGGAACTTCGATTGCATTTTCTATCCGAACCGTCAAGAACGGCTCTGGGTGAGGCACATACACCTTGACCCCCTATCAGATTGGTATCCGCAGCAATTTCTAGGTACGGAGCGTAGCTGATACTGAGGGGGCGAGCACTACCACTCTTGCCATCGACTTCCAATTTTCCGCAGATGAGTCGCAAACCATGAGATTTTTTTTGAAATCTCATGCGCATTACCCCTCATTGCCATAGGCAAAATTTATTGCCTTCGAGCTAACTGACGCTAGTTGTGCATTTCTCTACTTGACTATGCGGACAGAATTCTGACCACCTACTCGCACCGGATCTTCGATCATTAGTGGCTTGACTCGTGGAAAAACGGTGGCTAGATTCGACTTCGGTGCTCAACACACCTCCCACTAGCAGTGCCCGCGGCTGACATCGCGGTTTTTTTGCGTCCATAGATTTCTGCTATGGCCGAGTAGCGCCCAGTCATACAAGACCCGGTTCGCCGGGGAAAACTGGGGGCCGTCTAGTGGCGGTGTTGAAGTACTCGGTCGCCCTCTCAACAGGGGCGCGTTCAACGAAACCACTAGGAGGCCATCATGGCTGCTCGTTCTCCCGACTCCCCCGGCGCCCCGTCCTCGCGCCGTCTCACCATCGGCTATCACACCCGCGACCGGCGACGGGACGGGTTCTGGGCCGGCACGCGCAAGGTGCCGTACCTGCATCTGTCCGGCGTCTGGCTGCAACAGGCGGGCTTCCCCATCGGCGGGCAGGTGCGCTTGCAGGTGCAGGACGGTCGCATCGTGATCGAACCGGCCTGATGCCGGGGCGGGTGCCCCGGTCGGTGTCGCGGCCGGGGCATGCGGCGGTGTCGGGACTCCCGGCAGGAGCCGGCCGCGAGGTGATGCGTTTGCGGGAGCGTGCGACGCCTCCGGATGACGGTAGAGCGCTGGAAGCTGGGTCCCGGCTTGCGCCGGGATGACGGCGTTGGGACGGAGACGGTGCGGGGTTCCGGCCGGGATGGTGCGCGCCCCGATCACACCAAAAATCTGACACCTCCCCGCCCCGAGCACACAAAAAATCTGACGCCCCCTGACTTACCCCGGGTGTCGCTCCAACCGCCACCATCGCCGCTCGAAGGGCCGACGTTGCCGCTTCGAGGGCCATCGATGCCGCTTTTTTCGCCAGCGTTGCCGCTCAAAGGGCCGACGTTGCCGCTTTGAGGGCCAGCGATGCCGCTTTTTTCGCCATCCATGCCGCTCGAAAGGGCAACGCTGACGCTCGGAGGGGAACACAGCCGCCGGGAAAGCAGCTGTGGCGCCCCGGTGGATCGACGCGAGCGCCTCGCACCGCCGTCGCCCCCAACGAAAACAGCCCCGGCTGCGTGGGCAGCCGGGGCCGTGTGGGGTTGGAAAGATCCCGCCGCCCGGGGGCGGCGGGGGTGGGCGGTCAGCTCTGGGTGGTGGTGGTCTCACCCTTGCTGCGCGACTTGGTGAAGCGGCTGGACAGTTCGCTGCGCAGGCTTTCGAGGCCCTGGTTGCGGCCCGACAGCTTCAGCAGGGCGTAGCCCTCCAGCGCGAACGACATCAGGTCGCTGCCCAGCGCGTCCTCGGTGTCCTGCGCGCGCTCGGTGAGCTGCTGCAGGCGCATCAGGCGGGGACGCAGGGCGTCCATCGCGGTGAGGTCCGAGCGGGCTTCCGTCAGCGACAGGCTGGGCGGGATGACCTGCGGGTTCTGGGCCAGCACGTTCACCGTCTGGCGGCAGAAGGCTTCCGACTTCGGGCCCATGCGCACCAGGCCGCGACGCTGGTCGGGGTCGAGTGCGATCAGCCCGGTCAGGGCGTTTTCGAGCGCGGCCAGCGCGGTATCCACCTCGGCCAACTGCGCGGCAGTGAACTGCAAGGAAAGCAAATTCTGACTCATGACATCCTCTTCAAAAACAAAAGGTAATTCCTAACCTTTCCGGACCAAAGTGGGCCTTAGTTCCTGTATCGAAGTCTGCTTCAACAGCCTGAAAATCAG
>NZ_JBQUZW010000021.1:0-35602 GCF_056313665.1 Lysobacter sp. DMC104
TTCATGAGTTCTCCTTGGTCTGTCGAGGGTAGAGAACTCACCTCCCGGGCGGCTACATGATTCGTCTCAGGTCACCGGAAGTCATGCTTCCGGCCCCGGGGGTCAGACCGTCGTGCTGGAATCGTCGCGCTTGTCGCGCGGCGGCATCGCGGTCTCGCCGTGTTCCTGGAACCACAGGTTCTCGGCGATGTTGGTGGCATGGTCGCCCACGCGCTCCAGGTTCTTGGCCATGAACAGCAGGTGGGTGCAGGGCGTGATCACCCGCGGGTCTTCCATCATGTAGGTCAGCAGCTCGCGGAAGAGGCCGGTGTACTGGGTGTCGATCTCGGCGTCCTCGGCGCGCACCTGTGCCGCGGCCTCGACGTCGCCGTCGCGGTACGCCGCCAGCACCTTGCGCACCTGGCGCACCACCAGCCGGCCCAGGCTGCCCAGGCCGCGGGTGTGCGGCAACGGCGGCGACAGGTTCAGCGCCATCGAGCGCTTGGCCACGTTCGAGGCGTAGTCGCCGATGCGCTCGATGTCCGAGGCGATGCGCAGCGCCGCGAGGATCTCGCGCAGGTCGCGCGCCAGCGGGCCGCGCAGCGCGAGCTTCATCGCGTCGTGGCTGACCTGCAGTTCCAGCGCGTCGATCGCCTCGTCGTTGGCGATGATCCGTTCGGCGGCCTTGCCGTCGCGGCGATCGACCACGTCCAGCGCCGCTTCCAGCTGCGCGGCCGCCATCTCGCCCATGCGCAGGATTTCCTCCAGCAGGACGCGGCGCTCGTCGTCGTGGCTCTTGACGATGTGGTGGTGCGGCGGGGTGTTCATGGTCGGTGTCTCGTGAAGGTGGATCGCGTTGGACAGCGCGTTTGCGGAGCGTTGCGGCGGTATTCGGTAGAGCGGGCTTCAGCCCGCTTCCCGCTTTCCAGAGCCATGTTCAGCGGGCTGAAGCCCGCTCTACCGAACAGCGGGGGCGCGACCTGCCTCAGCCGAAGCGACCCGTGATGTAGTCCTCGGTCTGCTGCTTCGAGGGCCGCGAGAAGATCTTCTCGGTTGAATCGTGTTCGATCAGGTCGCCCAGGTACATGAAGGCCGTGTAGTCGGAGACGCGCGCGGCCTGCTGCATGTTGTGGGTGACGATCGCGATCGTGTAGTTCTGCTTCAGCTCCTCGATCAGCTGCTCGATGCGGCTGGTCGAGATCGGGTCCAGCGCCGAGGTCGGCTCGTCCAGCAGCAGCACCTCGGGGCGCAGCGCGACCGCGCGGGCGATGCACAGGCGCTGCTGCTGGCCGCCGGAGAGGCCCAGCGCGCTCTGGTTGAGCTTGTCCTTCACCTCGTCCCACAGCGCGCCCTGGCGCAGCGCTTCCTCGACGCGGTCGGCCATCGCCGACTTCGACAGCCGCTCGTGATGGCGGATGCCGTAGGCCACGTTCTCGAAGATCGTCATCGGGAACGGCACCGGCTTCTGGAACACCATGCCGACCTTGCTGCGCAGGCGGTTCATCGGGTACTTCGGATCGAGGATGTCCTCGCCGTCCAGCAGCACCTCGCCGGTGGCGGTCATCTTCGGATACAGCGCGTAGATGCGGTTGAAGATGCGCAGCAGCGTCGACTTGCCGCAGCCCGACGGTCCGATCAGCGCGGTGACGCGCTTCTCCGGGATGTCCAGGTCGATGTGCTTGAGCGCATGGAACTTGTCGTAGAAGAAATCCAGCCCCTGCGCGCGCAGCTTGATCGGCGCCGCCGCGGCCGCATCGCGATGCGCGGCGACGATGCCGAGGTGGGGCTGGGCGGTGGACGGGATCGCGAGATCGTTCATGTCGTGGCCGTTCGTAAGGGGAGCCGTCGCGGGACCAGCCAAGGCCGCGTCCATCATGGCGACGTCAGTCATGGGTGATCTTGTTGCGCAGCAGGACCGTGCGGGCGACCAGACTGACCGACAGCACGAACAGGGTGAGGACCAGTGCGCCGGCCCAGGCGATGTGTTCCCAGTTCTCGAAACCGGCGCCGGCGAAGCGGAACATCACCAGCGGCACCGCGGACATCTCGCTGGTGACGTCGAAACTGAGGTAGCCGTTGCCGAATGCGGTGAACAGCAGCGGCGCGGTTTCGCCGGAAATGCGCGCCAGCGCCAGCAGCACGCCGGTGACGATGCCCGGCAGCGCCGAGCGGTACAGCACCTGCACCGTGACCTTCCACTGCGGCACGCCCAGCGACAGCGCCGCCTCGCGCATCTGCGACGGCACCAGGCGCAGCATCTCGTCGGTGGTGCGCACCACCACCGGCAGCACGATGAAGGCCAGCGCGACCGCGCCGGCGAGCGCGGAGAACTTGCCGCTGCCGATCTGCATCACGAACACTGCGTACACGAACAGGCCGAGCACGATCGACGGTGCCGACAGCAGGATGTCGTTGACGAAGCGGACCACCGTGCCGAGCTTGCGGCCGTTGCCGTACTCCGCCAGCCAGGTGCCCGCGGCGATGCCCAGCGGCGTGCCGATCAGCACCGCCATGCCGCACATCAGGATGCTGCCGACGAAGGCATTGCGCAGGCCTCCGGCTTCCAGCGGCGGTGGCTGGTCCTGCGTGAACAGCGCGAGGTCGAGGCCGCCGAAGCCCTTGGCGACCAGCGTCCACAGGATCCAGCCGAGGAACAGCAAACCGAATGCTGCGGCGGCGCAGGCCAGTGCGATCGCGATCGCATTGGCGGCGCGGCGACGGCGGTACAGGCCCTGCGACGCGCTGCGCGGCGTCGGCGTGGTCATGGGTGGGCGTGCGGGGGCGTTCATCAGTTGCCCTCCTTGCGCGACAGCTGCATCAGCATCAGGCGCGCGACCGCCAGCACCGCGAAGGTCACGATGAACAGCACGAAGCCGAGCAGCAGCAGCGCCGAGCGGTATTCGGCCGTGGCCTCGCCGAAGTCGTTGGCGATCAGCGCGGCGATGGTGGTGCTGGGTTCCAGCAGCGACTTGGTGAACTGCACGCTGTTGCCGATCACGAACGCGACCGCCATCGTTTCGCCCAGCGCGCGGCCGAGGCCGAGGAAGATGCCGCCGATCACCGCCGAGCGGGTGTAGGGCAGCACGATGTCCCAGATCACTTCCCAGCGCGTCGAACCCAGCGCGTAGGCCGATTCCTTCAGCCGGCCGGGGACGGTGAGGAAGACCTCGCGCATGACCGACGAGATGAACGGCACGACCATGATCGCCAGCACCAGGCCCGAGGTGAGCATGCCGGCGCCGATCGGCGGGCCCTGGAACAGCACGCCGACCACCGGCCAGGTGCCGACGTGGTCGTTGAGCAGCGGGATGATGGTGTCGCGCATCACCGGCATCAGCACGAAGAAGCCCCACATGCCGTAGATGATCGACGGCACGCCGGCCAGCAGTTCGATCGCCATGCCCACCGGCGTGCGCATCCAGCGCGGCGCGACCTCGGTCAGGAAGAACGCGATGCCGAAGCTCACCGGCACCGCGATCAGCATGGCGATGAGGGCGGTGACGATCGTGCCGTAGATCGGCACCAGCGCGCCGTACTGGTTCTCGACCGGGTTCCAGTCGGAGGAATAGAAGAACGATGCGCCCTGCGAGGCCAGCACGCCACGACCGCCCCACAGCATCGACAGTGCGGCGCCGGCGAGGCTGAACAGCACGAACACCGCGACCAGCGTCGCCACCGCCTTGAACCAGCGGTCGTGGCGCGCATCGATCCGGTCGCGCATGCCGCGCGGGTCGGCGATGGAAGGGGCGTTGCTCATGCGGAAGGGACGTCCGGTGATGGGGCGGGATGACGGCAGGCGCTCGGCCTGCGCCTATCAAATGATTTTTTTGTGACGCGGGTGTGACACGGTCACGTGGATGTCGCGGCGTCCGCCGTCGCGCCCCGTGTCACCGGCAAAAAAAGAGCGGGCCCGGAGGCCCGCTTTCTCAAGGAGAGGAGAGAGGAGGGAGGGGGTTGCGTCGTCGGCTCAGTAGGCCATGTTCTTGGCCCAGTAGGCCTCGATCTGCTTCACCAGCGCCGGCGGCAGCGGGACATAGTCCAGCGCCTTGGCCTGCGCGTCGCCGTTGGTGTAGACCCAGCGGAAGAATTCCTTCGCGGCCTTGGCGCCGGCGGCGTTCTTCGGCTGCTTGTACATCAGGATGAAGTTGGTGGCGGTGATCGGCCACGACTTCTCGCCCGGGGCGTTGGTGATGACCAGGTAAAAGTCCTTCGCGCTGGCCCAGTCGGCGTTCGCGGCGGCGGCGGAGAAGCTGTCGTCGCTCGGGATCACGTAGTTGCCGGCGGCGTTCTTCATGCGCAGGTAGGTGAGCTTGTTCTGCAGCGCGAACGACAGTTCGACGTAGCCGATGGCGCCCTTGATCTGCTTCACGTAGGCGGTCACGCCCTCGTTGCCCTTGCCGCCGATGCCGGTCGGCCACTTCACCGCGGTGCCTTCGCCGACCGACGACTTCCAGGTCGGGCTGACCTTCGAGAGGTAGTTGACGAAGTTGAACGTGGTGCCCGAACCGTCCGAGCGGTGCACGACGAAGATCTTCTGCGCGGGCAGCGCCACGCCGGCGTTGAGCTCGGCGATGCGCGGGTCGTTCCACATCGTGACCTTGCCCAGGAAAATGTCGGCCAGCAGCGGGCCGTCCAGCTTCAGTGCACCGGACTGCACGCCGGCCAGGTTGACCACCGGCACCACGCCGCCGATCACCGACGGGAACTGCGCGAGGCCCGAGGCAGCCAGGTCTTCCGGCTTCAGCGGGGCGTCGGACGAACCGAAATCGACGGTGCCGGCCTTGATCTGGGCGATGCCGCCGCCGGAACCGATCGACTGGTAGTTGACCTTGGTGCTGGTGGCCTTGGCGTAATCGGCCGACCACTTGGTCATGACCGGATAGACGAAGGAAGCGCCCGCGCCGGTGACGTCGGCGGCAAACGCGCTGGCGCTGAAGAGGCCGGCGAGCGCGACGGCGGCGAGACGGGTCTTGAGCGAGGAAATCGGATTGGACACGGAGGACTCCGGAGAAGGATGCGGCGGGTGTTGCGATGCCCGCCATTTCAAAACCGGCGTGTGACAATCCCGGGACATACATGTGTCAGCGCGATGAAGATTGTCATGTTCGCCGTGGTCCCTGTCTTTCGCCCATGAAAAAGCGCGGCCGAAGCCGCGCTTTTTCGTTCATCCGCATCCCGCGCGTCCCTGCGCGGAGCCGGCTGCTTACCAGTAGAACTGGGCGCGGGCTTCGACGATGTTCGGATTGTCCTGCGTGTTCCGGCGCAGCGAGGTGCTGTACTTCTCCTGGTTCACCAGCGCGTAGTTCAGCATGAACTTGAAGTTCGAGCGCCAGTACCAGTTCACGCCGAGCGTCCACGAATCCATCTTGCCGCCGAGCACGCCGTTGACGCCGGAGGTGCCGACGATCGGGCTGCCGTCGTTGAGGTCGATGGTGTCGTAGCGCAGGCCGACCTGCCACAGGCCCTTGGCCGGATCGTTCGGCAGCGGGGTGGTCGGCGCGCCGGCCTTGTAGCCCCAGGTCTCGCCGCTGATGTTCCACACGCCGCTCAGGTAGAAGCCGTCGGCGGAGAAGTCCTTGAAGCTGCCGTAGCGCGAGACATCGGCGCGCATGTATTCGCCCTGCAGCTTGAACGGACCCTTCACCCACAGGCCTTCCACGCCGAAGGTGCCGACGCGGTCGGCGGCGCGCAGACCGGTGCTGCCGGTATCGATGAAGCGGGTCGGCACCATGTCGGCCATCGGGCGCGCGCGCAGGCGGACCACGTCGTGGTCGGTGTCCTTGTTGGTGTAGTTCAGGCCGAAGTGCAGGACGTTGCCGGCCTCGTTGATCGGCGCGTAGTAGCCGCGCAGGCTGTAGCCGGCGCCGACTTCGCGGTCGCGGGTGAGTTCGCGACCGAAGAAGCTGCCGGTCACGCCCCAGTTCACGTCGCCGTAGTTGTAGGCGACGGCGAGGCGGCGCGCGGTGCCGAAGCTGTTGGTGATCGACGACTTGCTGATGAAGTCGTTGTTCTTGGTGGAGGACAGTTCCTCCATCGTGGCGCCCGGCTGCTTGAACTGGCCGATCTGCAGGTAGTGGTTCGCGTTGTTGCCGAACTTGTACTTGATGTTGGCGTCGAGGAACTTGTCGTCCTTGGCGTCGTAGCCCAGCACCCACTCGAAGTTGCCCGGGCCCTTGCCCTTGAGCACGAGTTCGGCGCGGCGCAGCTCCTGCAGGCGCTCCTTGCCGTCCTGGTCGGACGCCGTGTCGGCGCCGTAGTCGATGGTGTCGACGTCGAACTTGTAGGAATCGACCTGCACCAGGCCCTCGAACGAGACCTCGGAATTGCCGATGACGTCGATCGGCACTTCGGCGTGGGCCAGCGGGGCGAACATCGCGGCCAGCAGGGCGAGCGACAGGGTGTTGCGGGAGAGCGTCATGGGGAAGCCGCCTTCGGCAGTGGGAAAGACCGCGGGCAAGCGTAGGGCGTGAATATTTCGTTCGGGTGACAGTCGTCCACCAAAGGTCACGGATCGCGCCGCCCGGCGGCCGGCCGGTCGTTCAGGTTTCCCCGTCCGGTGTCTTGTCCGGGAAGCGGCAGAGGTCGCGGATCGGACAGCGGCCGCAGGCCGGCTTGCGCGCGATGCAGGTGTAGCGCCCGTGCAGGATCAGCCAGTGGTGGGCGTCGAGCAGGAACTCGGCCGGTACGCGCCTGAGCAGCGCCTGCTCGACCGCGAGCACGGTCTTGCCCGGCGCGATGCCGGTTCGGTTCGACACGCGGAAGATGTGGGTGTCGACGGCCATCGCCGGTTCGCCGAAGGCGGTGTTCAGCACCACGTTCGCGGTCTTGCGGCCGACGCCGGGCAGGGCTTCCAGCGCGGCGCGGTCGCGCGGCACCTCGCCGCCATGCTCGGCGATCAACCGCTCGCACAGCGCGATCACGTTCGCGGCCTTGGTGTTGAACAGGCCGATGGTCGCGATGTAGGACTTCAGCTTCTCCACGCCAAGCGCGGCGATCGCCTGCGGCGTGTTGGCGACCGGAAAGAGTTTTCGCGTGGCCTTGTTCACGCCCACGTCGGTGGCCTGCGCCGACAGCACCACGGCGACCAGCAGCTCGAACGGCGAGGTGTATTCCAGTTCGGTGGTCGGATGTGGATTCAGTTCGCGCCAGCGCTCGAACGCGGTGCGCACGTCGGCCGCGGGCATCGTGCCGCGCGTGGCGGTGACCTGCTTCGCCGCGATCTTCTTCGTGACGGTTTTCTTCGCCGTCGGTTTTTTCGCTGCCGCTTTCTTCGATGCGGCTTTCTTGCTGGTGCTTTTTTTCGCGGCCATGGCCTCAATCGCTCCGCTTCGCCGACGCTTTCGCGAGCGCCCGTGCGAAAGCCGCCGCGGCGGCCGGCGGCAGCGCGGGCATCGCCGGTGCGCGCGGGGCGGCCTGCGCCTCGGCGCGACGCTTCGCACGCGCCTCCGCACGCGCGGCCAGCCGCGCTTCCCGCACCCGGAAGCGCTCGCGCGCGGCGAGCGCACGCAGGCGGGCGTCGCGCGCGGCGACGATCGCGGCGATGGACGATGCGCACTGGACGCGATCGCAGGATGGCTTGAAGTCGAGCAGGCCGAGTTCGATCGCGCGGTCGAGGTCGTCGGTGTCGATCGCGTCCAGCAGCATGCGAATGCCTGCCGACGAACAGTCGGGACAGCACGCCATCAGGGAATTCGAGGTCGTCATCAGGGAAGCGCGCGCCAGATCGGATAGCACAGCGCGAGGACGCCGAGCATCCCCGCCAATCCGATCAGCAGAATCGCCCTTTCTTCGACGACAGAGACGCTGATCAGGCCGGGACGCTCCCGGGTCTTGATGCCCTTCGCCTTTGCGATGGCGGCGAGTCCGGCGGCATCGCCGACGAGCGCGGCCGCGAAGAGATCGCGGATATCGTGCTCGGAGAGCGTGCGGAACGCGCTGGTTTCGAGCGAAAGTGCGCCGCCCGCGACCCCCGGCGTGGCGAAAACCAGCCGCTCGCCATGGATCGCGATGCTTTCGGCGATGACGGCCTGCGTCAGTGGCACGTCACGCTGCACGAACGTGCCGGACAGGCGCGCGCCCGCGCCCGTTTGCCAGCGCAACTGCACCGAAGGCGGTCCCCGCTTTTTCATCCAGCGCATCGGCGCGGCGATGACCACGACGACGAACACCAGACGCAGCGGCATCGGATCGATCCAGTAGCGACTGGTCATGATCAAGGCCAACTGCAGCAACTGGACCGACCACAGGGTCGCAAGGTACCGGAGCGGGGACGCGAGTTTGCCCATCGCCCACACGGAAACCTGATGTTGCCGCGACTTCGGCGACTGCCAGGGATCGACCGGAGCGCTCATTTCCCGGTGAACACCGCCTTGCGGCGTTCGAGGAACGCCGAGGTACCTTCGCGCATGTCGTCGGTGGAGAACACCAGCCCGAACTGCGCGGATTCGTATTCCAGGCCTTCCTCCAGCCCGCATTCGCCGCCGACGTTGACGCAGTCGAGCATGCCGCGCAGGGCGAGCGGGGCGGAGGCGGCGAGCTGTTCGGCGAGCTTCATCGTCTCGGCTTCGAGATCGGCGGCCGGCACGACGCGGTTGACGATGCCGAGCTGCGCGGCGCGGGCGGCGTCGATCGGCGCGCCGAGCAGGCACAGCTCCAGCGTGGCGGCGCGGCCGCACAGGCGCAGCAGGCGCTGGGTGCCGCCGAAGCCGGGGATCAGGCCGAGGTTGATCTCGGGCTGGCCGACCTTGGCGGTGTCGGCGGCGATGCGCAGGTGGCAGGACATCGCCAGCTCCAGCCCGCCGCCGAGGGCGAAGCCGTTGACCATGGCGATCACCGGCTTCGGCAGCTTCTCGATGCGGCGCATCATCCGGGTGCCGCGCAGCGAGAAGTCGCGGCCCTCGGCCGGGGTCAGATCGCGCATCTCCGAGATGTCGGCGCCGGCGACGAAGGCCTTGGGGCCGCTGCCGGTCAGGATCACCACCCGGACTGCGGGATCGGCCGCGGCGGCGTCGAAAGCGGCATGCAGGGCGTCGATGGTGCGGGAATCGAGCGCGTTCAGCCGCTCCGGCCGGTGCACGGCGATGCGGCGGACCACGCCGTGGCCGGCCACGGGCAGGTCGTCGATCGTCAGGGGCGAGGCGGGGGCGGTGTCCTGGGTCATGGGCAGCGGGTCCGGAAGGGCGGGGATGCGGTGGGAAGCGTGAGGAAAGCCCGGGCGCGTCCGGCTCGGAAAAAGCCGGCGCGATCCGGGAACTTGCGGCGCCCGGGCCGGTCACAGGGCCGGCCTCAGTGGCGGTTAAGTGCGGCGGACAGTATCCTAGCCCGTCGTTTGTCGAGTCCATACCGGGGCGGTTCCACCGCTCCATCCCTTGCCGGAATCCGGCACGATCCCCTCTCTGGAGAGTGACTGAATGAAGTTGCGTGTGCTCGCCGCCTGCACGCTGGCGGCCCTGGCCCTGACCGCAGGTGCGGCGTCCGCCCAGGACATCTCGACCGACAAGGGCAAGATGAGCTATGCCCTCGGCTATCGCGCCGGCGGCGAAATCGCCCAGGTCATGTCCAGCGGCGAACAGCTCGACATGGCCACGGTCATGAAGGCCTTCCAGGACTCGATCGGCAACAAGCAGCCGGCGATCACGCCCGAGCAGGCCGCGCCGGTGATGCAGGCCCTGCAGTCGCGCATCGTCGCCAAGGCCAAGGCCGAACTCGAGAAGCGCGCGGCCGACAACAAGGCCAAGGGCGACGCCTTCCTGGCCCAGAACAAGGGCAAGCCCGGCGTGAAGGTCCTGCCGGACGGCGTGCAGTACCGCGTGATCGAGGCCGGCAACGGCGCCAAGCCGACCCAGGCCAACCAGATCACCGTCGAATTCGTCACCAAGCTGCCGGACGGCACCGAAGTCGAGAACACCAACAAGGCGATCAACGGCCAGGCCCCGGGCCCGGTCACCATCCGCCTCAGCGAGATCCCGATGCCGGGCCTGCGCGAAGCGCTGCAGATGATGCAGGCCGGCTCGCGCTGGGAAGTCGCCCTGCCGGGCAGCGCCGCCTACGGCACGTCCGTCGAGCGCTCGGGTCGCATGGCCAACCAGGTGCTGATCTTCGACATCAAGCTGCTCAGCGTGGGCCCGGTGCTGCCGGCACCGAGCGCGCAGCCGACCGCCGGCCAGAACTGATCCCGCCGGCGTCGACGCCCGCAATACCCGTCACGCCGGCCCTGCGCCGGCGTGATGCTTTTCAGCCCCGACCCGCCGTTCCCGTGACCCTCCGCGCGATCCTCACTCCCTGCATCGGCGTCTGCACCCTGGCCCCCGACGGCCATTGCGACGGCTGCTTCCGCACGGGCGACGAAATCGCGCGGTGGTCGACCATGACCGACGCCGAACGCCTGCACGTGATGGACGAGGTGCTGCCCGCCCGCGAGGCGCGCCTCTCCGCGGACGCACGGTCGTGATGACCGCGCGACCGCTGCCGCCGCCGTTCGACGCACTGGCGCAGGCGCTGCATCCGCTGGGTGAGCCGCCGACCGCACCGCCGTGGAATCGCGACGAACTGGCCGACCTGATCGGCGATGCCGTGCCGGTCGAGGCCGCGGTGCTGGTCGGGCTGGTGCCGCGCGAGGACGGCCTGCAGGTGCTGCTCACCCGGCGCACCGACAGCCTGCGCCACCACGCCGGGCAGGTGAGTTTCCCCGGCGGCCGGGTCGAGGCCGACGACATCGATGTCGTCGCCGCAGCGCTGCGTGAGGCGCACGAGGAAATCGGTCTCGGCGCGTCGCTGGTCGCCCCGATGGGCTACCTCGACCCGATGATCACGATCACCGGCTTCCGCGTGCTGCCGGTGGTGGCGCGGGTCGATCCCGGCTACGTCGCGATGCCCGATCCGAACGAGGTCGCGGAAGTGTTCGAGGTCGATCTCGATTTCCTGCTCGCGCCCGCCAGCCTGCGCAGCATCGGCATGGACTACCGCGGCCGCGTGCGCCACGTGCTGGAATTCGAACGCGCCCCGCGCGTGCCGCAGCACCGCATCTGGGGCGTGACCGCGACGATCCTGTTCAACCTGCGCGAACGGCTCGCGCGCATTGCCGGAGGGACCTGACCATGACCGGATGGACCACGCTGGTGTCGGTCGACGCGCTCGCCGCGCGCCTGGGCGCTGCCGATCTGCGGATATTCGATTGCCGTTTCGCGCTGGCCGATCCCGCCGCCGGCGAGGCGGCCTGGCAAGCGGCGCACATCCCCGGTGCGCGCTACGCACACCTTGATCGCGACCTCTCCGGCCCGCACGCGCCCGGTGCCGGGCGCCACCCTTGGCCGTCGGCCGAGGCGTTCGCCGCGTGGCTTGGCCGCGAAGGCATCACGCCGGCGACGCCGGTCGTGGCCTACGACGCCGGCGACGGCGCCTTCGCCTCGCGGCTGTGGTGGCTGCTGCGCAGCTTCGGCCATCGCGAGGTCGCCGTGCTCGACGGCGGCTTCGCGGCGTGGACCGCCGCCGGCCTGCCGATCGATGCCGACACGCCCGACGTAGCTGCCGTTTCGCCGTATCCGGGCACGTTCGCGAGCGGCCGCCTGCTTGACGCCGCCGCAACCGCGCAGCGCGTGGCCGCCGGTGACCTGCTGATCGACGCCCGCGGCGCCGAGCGCTTCCGCGGCGAAGTCGAACCGATCGATCGCGTCGCCGGCCACGTGCCCGGCGCACGCAACCGGCCGTATCCCGCAAACCTGCGCGACGGCCGCTTCAAGCCCGCGGACGAACTCGCGGCCGAATTCGCGGCGCTGCTCGAAGGCCGTCCGCCGTCTTCCGTCATCGCGATGTGCGGCTCCGGCGTCACCGCCTGTCATCACCTGCTGGCGATGGCGCATGCCGGCCTCGACGGCGCCGCGCTGTTCACCGGCTCGTGGAGCGGCTGGATCGAGGATCCGGCTCGTCCCGTCGCCAGCGGCGACACCTGATTTTCCGGAAATTCCTGCATGTCGATCGAAATCTGGCACAACCCGAAGTGCGGCACTTCGCGCAACACGCTGGCGCTGATCCGCCACGTCGGCATCGAGCCGACGGTGATCGAGTACCTGAAGACGCCACCGACGAAGGCGCAGTTGGCGGACGCCATCGCCGCCGCCGGATTGACCGTGCGCGAGGCGATCCGGGCGAAGGAAGCGATCCATGCCGAACTCGGTCTCGACGATGCCGCGCTGTCCGACGACGCGTTGCTCGACGCGATGGTCGCGCATCCGCTGCTGATCAACCGCCCGTTCGTGTTCGCGCCGACTGGCGTGCGCCTGTGCCGGCCCTCGGAAGTCGTGCTCGACCTGCTGCCGCCCTGCGACAAGCCGTTCGCGAAGGAAGACGGCGAAGTCGTCATCGACGCCGACGGCAAGCGCGTGCGTTGATTCGACCGGTCTGCCGCAACGCCATCCCGTAGAGCGGAGCGAAGCTCCGCTGCCCCGGCTCAACGGTAAAACGTATCGCCCCGTGCCAGGGCAACATCGGCCGTTTCGTCGAGGATCAGGATCTGCGGTTCGCCGCGGTGGATGACGTAGAAGACGGCGTCCTCGCTCCATACCAACCAGCGGCGAAGACCGAAGTGTTCCCGATCGGACGCCATCTGGGGATCGGCCCACAGGTGATCGAATTCCTGCGACGGCTGTTCGGTGAGGAAGCTGGCGTGGTAGATGCGCTCGCCTTCCGGATGGCGTTCGCGACCCTCCCGGGACGCGTCGTAACGCCAGACGTCGTCGAACACCAGTTCGATCACACGGCTGCCCGCGCCCGGTGCCACAGGCGCAAGCTCGCCCAATGTGCTGTCGCCGACGATGACTTCGCGGCGCGTCCCGCGGCGGCCTTCGGCAAGGCGGATCGTGAGCGTGCAAGGGAAATCGAAACGTGCCTGCTCGAAGAACCACGTCGTGGCGTCGTCGAGGCTGGCAGCGATCTCCCGGAGGCTCACTTCTTCAGCCGCGCCACCAGCGCCTGCAACGCCGCCTGCGTCTCCGGCTCCCACCAGCGCTCGACGAAGTGTTCGAGCTGGATGTATTCCGGCGACAGCGCGTCGATGACCGCCTGGCGGGCAATGGCGCGGGTCTGCAGCATCGGCTGGTGCGGCAGCTTGAGCAGCGCCTGCAGCCATTCGATCGCGCGCGGAACGACTTCGTCGACGGCGGCCAGTTCGTCGACCAGACCGATGGCGTGGGCCCGTTCGGCCGGCACCATCTCGCCGGCGACCAGCAGGCGCTCGGCGCGATGGGCGCCGACCACGCGGCGCATCAGCTGCTGGATGCCCTCGGGCACGACCAGTCCGACCTGGGTTTCGTTGAGGCCGAGCGCGAACGGTCGCGCCGGATCTTCGCTGCGCGCCATCACCCGATAGTCGCAGCACAGTGCCAGCACGCAGCCACCGGCCGGGGCATGGCCGGTCAGCGCGGCGACGACCGGGATGCGCGATTCGGCCAGCCGCCGGGCGACGCCGAAGAACGCCTGCCAGGCTTCCAGCACCGCGTCGCGGTCCTCGCCCAGCGACAGCAGGTGCGGCACGTCGAGTCCGGCCGAGAAGATCTTCGGGCTGCCGGCCAGGACCACGCCCGACACGTCGTCGGCGTGTGCGCCTTCGAGGGCGGCGATCAGCGCACGGCACAGTTCGGGATTCAGTGCGTTCACCGGCGGGCGGGCCAACCGGAGGCAGCGGATGCCGCCGACGTCCTGGGTCTCGATCAACGGGCTCATCGCGGTCCTGTCGGAAAAGGAGGAGCGGCTATCATAGGCGTCATGCGCATCTCCGCCCAACGCCGCTCGTCCTTCGTCCTCGGTCTTGCCCTGCTGCTGGCGTCGGCCAGCGCCGTCGCCGCGGGCTGTCGCCCGCAGGTGCGCGATGGCTGGGTGCGATTGCCGCCCGCCGGCGCCGCGGCCGCGATGCCGATGATGGCCGGCTTCGGCCGCATCGTGAACGCCTGCCCGATGCCGGCCACGATCACCGGCGCGAAGAGCCCGTCGTTCGCCGGCGTCGAACTGCACGAGACCCGCACCGTCGGTGGCGTCAGCCGCATGCGGCCGGTGCCGACGCTGCGCATCGCGCCGGACGGCAGCGCGACCTTCCGGCCCGGCGGCCTGCACCTGATGCTGATGCGCCCGTCGGCGAAGCTCAATCCGGGCAGCCGGATCGTGGTGGAATTCCAGCTCGCCGGCGGCGGTTCGCTGCTGGGCGAGTTCGAAGTGCGGAAGGCGGAGCCGTGAAGCGGTCGATCGCGATCGCGATCGGCCTCGCGTGCACCGGCGCTGCAAGCGCGGCGCCCGCCGACGACAATTGCGATGCCGCGCGTCCCGCCGATGAACATCGCGCCTGCCTCGAAGCGCATGCGGCGAAAGCCGAGGCCGCGCTCGGCACGATGCAGGCGCGCATGCGGGCCCGCGTCGCGCTGTGGGACCAGGAAGACCCGGCGTTGATCCAGCGTGCGTTGGCGTTGTTCGATGAGGACATGGCGGCCTACCGCCGTCATCGCGAAGCGCATTGCGCTTTCGTCGCGGCATCCGCAGCCGGCGAAGTCGCCGACGCGACACGCCTGCGTTGCGAAATCGCGATGGATGCCGCGCGCACGTCGATGCTCGAACGCGAACTGGCCGGATTCGGACTCGGCGACTGATGTGCACCTTCATCCTCGCGGTCCTGCCGAAGGACGCCGACGCGGAGGCGGTGAAGGCGATCTTCCGTGCACATGGCCGTGCCTGTTTCGAGGCGGGACGCCTGTCCGAAGGACTCCTCGCCGGTCTGGCGCCGGGCGAGCGCATGTTCCACACGACACCGGCGCACTGCGACTGCGGCACGCCGCTGGGTCGGGCGACCGTGCCCGGACGCGACCCCGCGCAAGCGGCCGAGGCGACCGCCGCACGGTTGCGCCGCAAGGGCTGGAGCGAGGCGAAGATCGCGCGGTCGCTGGCCCAGCAGACCGCCTCGGACGAGCGCCCGTCGCGGCCGAGCGGCGATCTGGCGCCGACGTCGCTGGCGGACTGGGTGGCGTTGATCGACACGGTGCTCGCATCGAACGCGACGCGGTCGCTCGGCCTGCTCTGGTGCGAACTCGACGACGTCGTCGATGCGACGGATCGGCCGCGCATCCGCCGCGACGCTCTGGATGAAGACGCCCTCGCGCACATGCGCAGGGACGTCATCCACGATTTCACACGCTAGCGCGCCGTCGCCTCAGCCGATCTCCGCCGCGCCACGGATCGCGTCCGGCAGCGGGATCGGGCGGCCGTTGCCGCGGTCGATCCACACCAGCACGCAGTGGCCGTCGGCGTGGACGCGGTCGGCTTCGTCGACGATGCGGTGGCCGATCGTGAGGCTGGTGTGGCCCACGCGTTCGGCGAACAGTTCGACGAACACGTTCGACGGGTAGGGGATCGGCAGCCGGTAGTTCATCTGCACCGCCGCCAGCAGCGGGATGTAGCCGTCGGTGATCCACGTCTGCCCGGTGCTCTCGAACCAGCGGATGCGCGCTTCCTCCAGGAACGTCATGAAGTTGGCGTTGTTCACGTGGTTGAACGCATCGAGGTCGCGCCAGCGCAGGTCCAGCGGCATGCGGAACAGGATCGGTGCAGCCTCGTCGGCGTCGGCGGTGGAATCGTTCGGCGTGTTCATGCGGCGGGCTTCTTGCGGGTGGATTTCTTCGCGGCGGGCGCTTTCGTCGAGGAGTGCTTCGTCGCGGAAGGCTTCTCGGGCGCAGGCGGCGCCAGCAGCTTCGACAGGAAGCGGCCGGTATGCGATTGCGGCATCGCCGCGATCTCCTCCGGCGTGCCTTCTGCGATGATCTGGCCGCCGCGGTGGCCGCCTTCGGGGCCGAGGTCGATCACCCAGTCGGCGGTCTTGATCACGTCGAGGTTGTGCTCGATCACCACGATCGTGTTGCCCTCGTCGCGCAGCTTGTGCAGCACGGTCAGCAGGTGCTCGATGTCGTGGAAATGCAGGCCGGTGGTCGGCTCGTCGAGGATGTAGAGCGTGCGCCCGGTGTCGCGACGCGACAGTTCCTTCGACAGCTTCACGCGCTGCGCTTCGCCGCCGGACAGCGTGGTCGCCGGCTGACCCAGGCGGATGTAGCTCAGGCCGACGTCCATCAGCGTCTCGAGCTTGCGTGCGATCGCCGGCACCGGCTCGAACAGCTTCAGCGCGTCCTCGACCGTCATCTCCAGCACGTCGTGGATGCTGTGCCCCTTGTAGAGGATTTCCAGCGTCTCGCGGTTGTAGCGCTTGCCGTGGCAGACGTCGCAGGGCACGTACACGTCCGGCAGGAAGTGCATCTCGACCTTGATCAGGCCATCGCCCTGGCAGGCTTCGCAGCGCCCGCCGCGCACGTTGAAGCTGAAGCGACCCGGCGAATAGCCGCGGGCGCGCGCTTCCGGCACCGACGCGAACAGTTCGCGCAGCGGCGTGAACAGGCCCGTGTAAGTCGCCGGATTCGATCGTGGCGTGCGCCCGATCGGCGACTGGTCGATGTCCACGACCTTGTCGAACAGGTCGAGGCCCTTCACTTCCTTGAACGCCGCCGGCTTGTGCGAGGCGCCGTTGATCTCGTTCGCGGCCAGCGCGTACAGCGTGTCGTTGATCAGCGTCGACTTGCCGGAGCCGGACACGCCGGTGATCGCGGTGAACAGGCCGGCGTGCAGCGTGAGGTCGACGGTCTTGAGGTTGTTGCCCGACGCGCCGCGCAACTGCAGCTTCATCTTCGGGTTCGGCTTGTGCCGGTGCGCGGGGATCTCGATGCGCCGCGCGCCGCTGAGGTACTGGCCGGTGAGCGAACGCGGCGCCTTCAGCACATCGTCGAGCGTGCCTTCGGCGATCACTTCACCGCCGTGCACGCCCGCGCCGGGGCCGATGTCGACGACGTGGTCGGCGAGGCGGATCGCGTCCTCGTCGTGTTCGACCACGATGACGGTGTTGCCGAGGTCGCGCAGGCGCGTCAGCGTGCCGAGCAGGCGCTCGTTGTCGCGCTGGTGCAGGCCGATCGAGGGTTCGTCGAGCACGTACATCACGCCGACCAGGCCGGCGCCGATCTGCGACGCCAGGCGGATGCGCTGCGCCTCGCCGCCGGACAGCGTGTCGGCCTTGCGCTCCAGCGTGAGGTAGTCGAGGCCGACGTCGACCAGGAAGTTCAGGCGCTCGCGGATCTCCTTGACGATCTTCACTGCGATCTCGCCGCGCCAGCCGGCCAGCGTGAGCTTGCTGAAGAAGTCCAGCGCCTCGTCGATCGGCAGCACCACCAGCGACGGCAGCGCGCGGTCGGCGACGAACACGTTGCGCGCGGCCTTGTTCAGGCGCGCGCCGCCGCAGTCGGGGCAGGGGCGTTCGCTGATGTACTTCGCCAGTTCCTCGCGCACCGCCGCCGATTCGGTCTCGCGGTAACGGCGTTCGAGGTTCGGGATGATGCCCTCGAAGCGATGCTTGCGCTGGGTGCGGCTGCCGGCGTCGGTGAGGTAGGTGAAGGCGATCACCTCTTCGCCGCTGCCGTGCAGGATCGCCTGCTGCGTGTCGGCGTCGAGGTCCTGCCACGGTGTGTCGACGCTGAAGCGGTAGTGCTTGGCCAGCGACTGGATCAACTGGAAGTAGTAGACGTTGCGACGATCCCAGCCGCGGATCGCGCCGGCGGCCAGTGAGAGTTCCGGATGCACGACGACGCGCGCGGGATCGAAGAACTGGGCGACGCCGAGGCCGTCGCAGCTCGGGCAGGCACCGATCGGCGAGTTGAACGAGAACAGCCGCGGTTCCAGCTCCGGCAGCGCGTAGTCGCACACCGGGCAGCTGTACTTCGACGAGAACAGCAGCGGCTCGGCAGTGTCGTCGTCGATCGACTGCACCATGGCCATGCCGTCGCCGATCTTCAGCGCGGTCTCGAACGATTCGGCCAGTCGCTGGCGCAGGTCGTCGCGCGGCTTGAAGCGGTCGACCACGGCTTCGATCGTGTGCTTCTGGCGCAGCGCGAGCGGCGGCACCGCATCGATCTCGTGCAGCGTGCCGTCCACGCGCACGCGCACGTAGCCCTGCGCGCGCAACTGCTCGAACACCTGCGCGTGCTCGCCCTTGCGCTCGCGCACGACCGGCGCGAGCAGCATCCAGCGCTGCTCGGCGGTCTTCGCGTCGTCGGCCAGCGCGATCACCTGGTCGACCATCTGGCTGACGGTCTGCGCCTCCAGCGGGAAGTGGTGGTCCGGGCAGCGCGGCGTGCCGACGCGGGCGTACAGCAGGCGCAGGTAGTCGTAGATCTCGGTGATGGTGCCGACCGTCGACCGCGGGTTGTGGCTGGTCGACTTCTGCTCGATCGAGATCGCCGGGCTCAGGCCCTCGATGTGGTCGACGTCGGGCTTCTCCATCACGCTCAGGAACTGCCGCGCGTAGGCCGACAGCGATTCGACGTAGCGGCGCTGGCCCTCGGCGTAGATGGTGTCGAACGCCAGCGAGGACTTGCCCGAACCGGACAGCCCGGTGATGACGATCAGCTTGTCGCGCGGGAGGTCGAGGTCGATGTTCTTGAGGTTGTGGGTACGCGCTCCGCGGATGCGGATGGTGTCCATGGCCATGGGGCGGGGGAGGTCCGGGCTGTGGAGGGGTTGCCCTTGCGCGCCCGAGATGGCGACGCGGCGCGCGAAAAGCAATCCGCAAGCGTAACCAGCCCCCGCGGCGGGGGCAAATGCACGGAACTGCCGACGAGGCGTCGGGAATCCTGCCCGGAGACCGCCGGTGGAGGCCGGCGGACGACGTCCGGTGCGGACTCAGTGCACCAGTTCGAAGCGCATCGGTGCGCCTTCGGGTGGCGGCACGGCGCCCTCGATCGGCGTGCCGTCGTCGTTCTGGCCCCAGCCGCGGGTCTGGATCGACGCGGGATTCACGCCGTTCAGGATCAGCTGCACCTTCAGCGCCTCGGCGCGCTGCTTCGACAGGAACACGTCGTTGCCGGTGTCGGCGCTGGCGACCACCGGGCCGACGATGCGCAGGGTGGTGCCCGCGGGCGCGCGGCGGATGGCGTCGGCGGCTTGCGTCACCAGCGCGAGGCTGTCGCTGCTGACGTTGCCGCCGCCGCTCTCGAACTTCACCGGCAGCGTGTTGAGGGTCTTTGCCAGCGTTTCGGGGGCGATCTTCTTGTCGGCGTCGGCCGTGGCGTCCGGCAGCACGAACAGGCCCTGGAGCCGGGCGCCCGGGAAGGCCTGTTCGGCCGCGGCACGCAGCGTGCGGCGGCGTTCGAGGTCGACCTGGCCGTTCAGCAGCACGGTATCGCCTTCCAGGCGCAGGCTGGCGCCGGTGGCCATCGCGAAAGCAGGGAGGAACCCGGCCAGGCCGTCGGCCCAGCGGGCGGGGCGGGCAGCGGTGTCGAGGTCGATCGCGCCGACGGCGCGGCCGGGGCCGTAGGCGGCGATGAGGGCATGTTCGAGGCGGCCCTTGGTCTCGGCATTGTCGACGGTGCCGTCGAAGCGGACGGCGCCGCTGTTGTCGGTGACGGTAAGGACGGCATCGAAGGGCGCACGCGCGAGGGTCGGCGCGTCGGCGGCCTTCGGGGCCGGGGCATCGGTGCGCTGGCAGGCGACGGTCGCGAGCGCGAGCAGGGTCGCGGCGAGGCCGCCGCGGGCGAAGCGGGAAAGGGACATCGTCGTGTCTTCGCGGAAGGAGGGGGAATCAGGGGAACGCCACCCCCGGCGGACCGGGGGCGGCGGCGGGCGCGCCGTGCCGAGGCACGGCGACGCCCTGTCTTGCCTGCGCCGTTACTTCTTCGACGCGTAGTCGACCGAGACCTCGTTCGAGCACTCGCTGGTGCCCTGGTTGCAGATCTTGTAGGTCATGGTGCCCGTGCCGATGATGCGGAAGTTGTCGGTGAACGTGAACGTGTTGCGACGGCTGTTGTAGATCAGGCCGTTGCGGTAGATGTCCACCTGCTTCTTGCCATGCTGCCAGGTCAGGACGACGCTGGTGCGATGGTTCGTCAGCTGCGTCACCGTCGCCGATTCCTTGTACGGGTAGTTGGCGTCGACGAAGCTCGGGTACAGCGAAATGCCGGTGCCGGCGCTGTAACCCTTGAGCGTGACGTACCACACGCCGGCGCGCGGGGCCGGGAAGAAGCAGTTCTCGGTGTTGCCGAACGCGTACGGACGGCAGTCGTACGACGTGTTGGTCGGCGGGGCGCCGTACTTGATGTACATGTCGGCGTCGCCGGTGCCGCCGTACATCGCGAACAACAGGTTGGTCGCGCCGTTCGGCACCACCAGCTGGTACTTCACTTCGCCGTTGGTGCCGACGGTGATGCCGGTGACGGTGACGCCGTTGGCCAGTTCGGTGGCCGGCGGCGGCGGCGGCGGTGGCGGCGGGTCGGACGGCAGCGGGTCGGTGCCGTTGGCGACGCGCACGGCGGCGGTGGCATCGATGATGCCGGTGCCGCAGGGCTTGGCGTACGAGCAGCCGCCCGGGAAGCCGCCGTTGGCGTAGGCAGTGTTGCGCAGGATCTTCTCGACCTGGGCCGGGGTCTTGGGCGTGCCCGAGGCGGACTGGATCAGCGCGGCGACGCCGGCCACGTGCGGGGCCGCCATCGACGTGCCCGCGTACCAGGCGTAGCCTTCCGCGCCCTGGTCGGTGAGGCCGAGATTGAGCGTCGACAGGACGTTGTCGGCCGCCGGCGAAGCGCCGGTGCCGCCCGGCGCCGCGACGTCGACCTTCTCGCCGTAGTTCGAGTAGCTGGCGAGCGTGCCGGTCGGACCGACCGCGGACACGGCGATCACGTTGTTGCAGTTCGCCGGCTGCGCGTTGGCGACGTCGCCGCCGGCGTTGCCGGCCGCGACCACGATCGTGGTGCCGCGACCCACCGCGCCGTCGATCGCGCTCTGCAGCGCGACGCCGCAGGCACCGCCGCCGCCGAGGCTCAGGTTCAGCACTTCCGCCGGATTGGCGTTCGCCGGGATGCCGGCGACGGTGCCGCCGGAACCCCAGGTGATGGCGTCGGCGATGTCGGAGATGTAACCGCCGCACTTGCCGAGCACGCGCAGCGGCTGGATCTTCGCGTTCGGCGCCACGCCGGCGGTGCCGCTGCCGTTGTCGCTGAGCGCGGCGATGGTGCCGGCGACGTGGGTGCCGTGCCAGCTGCTGTCCTCGTCGAAGAACGTGCATTCGCCCGCCGCGGTCCAGTCGCCCGGATCGTTCGGATCGGCGTCGCGGCCGTCGCCGTCGGCGGCGGTGTCGATGTCGGCGATGAAGTCGTAGCCCGGCACCAGCTGGCCGGCGAACTCGCTGTGCGGGGTGATGCCGGTGTCGATCACGCCGACGACGATGCCGCTGCCCTTGGTGATGTCCCAGGCCGGTTCGGCATTGATGCCGCCGGGGCCGTTCTTGTAGTGCCACTGCTGGGCGTACAGCGGATCGTTCGGCACGAACAGCGGCTTGACCCGGACGTCGGGTTCGACCGCCAGCACGTTCGGGTCCTTCATCAGTTCGACGAAGAGCTGCTTGCTCTCGGTCGCGTCGAGCGGACGATCGACGCGGATCACGTCGGCGCCGGTCGACAGCGTGCGCACCGGGCTGACGGTCAGGCCGAGGCCGTTCGCCGCGCCGGCGAAACGCCCGGCGAGCGCGGTCTTGGCGGCGCGGGTGGCGTCACGGTAGGTGACGATGAAGCGGTCGTTGAGTTCGGTCTGTGCGGCGGTGCTCTTCGCGACGAGGGCGCGATGGGCGACCGGGGCGCGGCCGCCGGACCACGCGGCCGGCGCGACGATCGCGGCGGCGGCGATGGCCAGGGCGGACAGCCTCAGGACCTGGTGGCGATTGGGTCGGATCATGATGCAAGACTCCTTCATGCATGAGGCCGGGCGCGGAATGGGGGCGCAAACGGCCTTCGGGATGGCGCCGGCATCCGCCGGCGACGGGGGAACCGCTCCCCGGGCTTGTCCGGAGAGCGGGCAGCGTCATGCCGCCGGCGGACGCGCCGACGTCATGGCGGTGAGCGGAAGCGCTAGGGGATGGGGAGGGCGACCCGGACCGGGACGTGGCGGGCGCGGACGCGATGTTGGTCCGGGCGCCGGGACGGCGCGCGCATCGATGATGGGGCGATCGACATCGGAAGACGGACTCCTTGTGCTGCCGGCACTGGCGGCCGGTCCCGACCGGCCGTGGTGGCCGTTCCGGAGACCGGAAACTCCGCGGCACCTCTCCCGTGCCGCAACATTTGTTTACATTTCCGAACCGAGGCTAAGCCGGTCTTCGACGGGCTCGCAAGTGTCTTCGACCCGCGTTTTTCAGGGTGGGGAATCGCATTTCTCGTTCGTCGAGGCGACGCAGGTCCGCGGGCGGACGCTAGGCCCGGGGCGAGATGCGGCTTGCGATCGGGGGCGCAAGTCATTAATATTGCCGGTCTTTCCGCCCGCAGGGGCGGTTTTGCGTCACCCGCGACACCCAGCTACACCCAATAACGACAGAGGAATCCGTTCATGTACGCAGTTCTGGTCACCGGCGGTAAGCAATACCGCGTGATGCAAGGCGAGACGCTCCGCGTCGAGCTGCTCGAGGTCGATGCCGGCAGCGAGATCATCTTCGACAACGTGCTGATGCTCGGCGACGGCGAGGGTGTCACCCTGGGCGACGCGCTCAAGGGCGCCAGCGTCACCGCGAAGGTGCTCGGCCACGGTCGCGCCGACAAGATCCGCATCGTCAAGTTCCGTCGCCGCAAGCACCATCGCAAGCAGATGGGCCACCGGCAGCACTACACCGAAATCCAGATCACCGGCATCGCCGGTGGCAACAAGTAAGGAGAAGCCGCCATGGCACATAAAAAGGGCGTAGGTTCCTCGCGCAACGGCCGCGACTCCAACCCGAAATTCCTGGGCGTGAAGCTGTTCGGCGGCCAGGCCGTCGAAGCCGGCAACATCATCGTCCGTCAGCGCGGTACCCAGTTCCATCCGGGCCCGGGCGTCGGCCTCGGCCGCGACCACACGCTGTTCGCGCTGGTCGACGGCAAGGTGGCGTTCTCGGTCAAGGGCCCGAACAAGCGCCGCACCGTCAGCATCGTCTGACCGGTCGCGCGCAGTCCGCGAAAGGCCCCGCTCCGGCGGGGCTTTTCGTTTCTGCGACGATGTCGCTTCGCGCCTGCTTCACCGAATCCCGTCACTCTCGTCCTTCTTCCGGAACCTGCATCCCATGAAACTCGTCGATGAAGCCGAAATCCAGGTCGTGGCCGGCAATGGCGGCAACGGCTGCGTCGGTTTCCGGCGCGAGAAATTCATCCCGCTGGGCGGCCCCGATGGCGGCGATGGCGGCGACGGCGGCAGCGTCTGGCTGCAGGCCGACGAAAACCTCAACACGCTGGTCGACTTCCGCCACGAGCGGCGCTTCCGCGCCCAGCGCGGCGAGAACGGCATGGGCCGGCAGATGTACGGCAAGGGCGGCGAGGACCTGACCATCACGGTGCCGGTGGGCACGGTGGTCACCAACGTCGAGACCGACGAGGTCATCGGCGACCTGACCCGTCACGGCGAGCGCCTGCTGGTCGCGAAGGGCGGCAAGGGCGGCCTCGGCAACATGCACTTCAAGAGCTCGGTGAACCGCGCGCCGCGCAAGGCGCTGCCGGGTCTGCCGGGCGAGGAGCGCCTGCTCAAGCTCGAGCTGAAGCTGCTGGCCGACGTCGGCCTGCTGGGCTTCCCCAACGCCGGCAAGAGCACCTTCATCCGCGCGGTGTCGGCGGCGACGCCGAAGGTCGCGGACTATCCGTTCACCACGCTGTATCCGAACCTCGGCGTGGTCAGCGTCGAGCCGCACCGCAGCTTCGTGATCGCCGACATTCCCGGCCTGATCGAGGGCGCGGCCGAAGGCGCCGGTCTCGGCAGCCTGTTCCTGCGTCACGTGCAGCGCACGCGGCTGCTGCTGCACCTGGTCGACATGGCGCCGATGGGCGACGACGGCCTGCACGAAGGCGGCAGTGGTGGGGTCACGGTGTCGCCGGCCGAGCAGGTGCGTGCGATCGAGCACGAGCTGCGCAAGTACGACCCCGGCATGCTGGAGAAGCCGCGCTGGCTGATCCTCAACAAGGCCGACCTGATGTTCGAGGACGAGGCCCGCGAACGCGCCGAGGCGATCGTCGCCGAACTCGGCTGGGAAGGGCCGTGGTACATGGTCTCCGCGCTGTCGCGCGAGGGCACGTGGCCGATCATGCTGGAGGTCCAGCACTTCTTCGATCGCCTGCGCGAAGCCGAGCGCGAAGCGCAGGCCGAGGCGAAGGCCGCGGGCCGCGCGCCCGATGCCTGATGTGATCGATCCGGCAGAGCGGCCTTCAGGCCGCTTCGCTTTTCGCCCGGCGTCGAAGCGGCCTGAAGGCCGCTCGACCCATGTCGTGAACGGCGGGCACCTGCAGGCAACAAAAAACCCGGCCGGAGCCGGGTTTTTCGGTGCTTCGGTCGTCGACGCAGGCGGATCAGCCGGCCTTGAGGGCCTTGATGCGCGCGGTCAGGCGGCTCTTGTGGCGAGCGGCCTTGTTCTTGTGGATCAGGCCGCGCGAGCTGAAGCGATCGAGGATCGGCTGGGCCACGGCGAAGGCGGCTTCGGCGCCGGCGGCGTCGTTCGAGTCGAGGGCCTTGAGGACCTTCTTGACGGCGGTGCGGAGCTGGGAGCGCTGGGCGGTGTTGCGCGCGTTGCGCACGACGGTCTGCTTGGCGCGCTTCTTGGCGGACTTGATGTTGGCCACGGTGAAATCCTGGGGTTGACGGTTGAATCCAGCGGCGCCGGCCGCTCGATCGTAAGGGAAAAGAAGGGGCAGACTGCCGCCATGCGGACAGCGAGACAGAAAATTATGGGCGATTCAGTGGGTTGCGTCAACCGGGCCGAGGTGGCGGCATGAGCGGGCCGGCGCCGGGCGCCGCGCCGAAGGGCGGCATGCTGCGCGGGCTGCTGTCGTTCAGCAGCATGACGCTGGTTTCGCGGGTGCTGGGGCTGATCCGCGACATCGCGATCGGCACCACGTTCACCCCCGGCGCGGCCACCGACGCCTTCTGGGTGGCGTTCCGCATTCCGAACTTCATGCGCCGGCTGTTCGCGGAGGGCTCGTTCTCGACCGCCTTCGTCCCGGTGTTCACCGAGGTCAAGGAAACCCGGCCCCATGCCGACCTGAAGGAGCTGATGGCCCGGGTCTCGGGCACCCTCGGCGGTGTGCTGCTGGTGGTCACGGCGCTGGGTATGGTGTTCACGCCGCAGATCGCCACCCTGTTCAACCTCGGCGCCGAGGCCGACTCGGAGAAGTTCGGGCTGACCGTCGACCTGCTGCGGCTGACCTTCCCCTTCATCCTGTTCGTGTCGCTGACCGCGCTGGCGGGCGGGGCGCTGAACAGCTTCAACCGCTTCGGCATCCCGGCCTTCACGCCGGTGATCCTCAATCTCTGCATGATCGCCGGCGCGCTGTGGCTGGCGCCGCGGCTGACGGTGCCGATCACCGCGCTGGGCTGGGCGGTGATGGCCGCCGGCCTGCTGCAGCTGCTGTTCCAGCTGCCTGCGCTCCGTGGGCTGGATCTGCTCACGCTGCCGAAGTGGGGCTGGCAGCATCCCGACGTGCGCAAGGTGATCCGGCTGATGGTGCCGACCTTGTTCGGCTCGTCGGTGGCGCAGATCAACCTGCTGCTGGACACGGTGATCGCGGCGCTGCTGTTCGTCGGCTCGCAGACCTGGCTGTCGCAGGCCGACCGCTTCCTCGAACTGCCGCTGGGCGTGTTCGGCATCGCGCTGGGCACGGTGATCCTCCCCACGCTGTCGCGCCACCACGTCAACACCGACCACGTCGGCTTCTCGCGGGCGCTGGACTGGGGCCTGCGGACCACGTTGATGATCGCGATCCCGGCGATGCTCGGGCTGATGCTGCTGTCGGTGCCGCTGGTCGCCACGCTGTTCCAGCACCGTGCATTCCGCCCGTTCGACACCGAGATGACCGCGATGTCGGTGTTCGGCCTGAGTTTCGGGCTGCCGTCGTTCGCGCTGGTGAAGGTGCTGCTGCCGGCGTTCTACGCACGCCAGGACACCCGTACCCCGGTGAAGGCGGGGCTGGCGTCGATGATCGCGAACATGGGCTTCAACGTCGCCATCCTCGCCGTGCTGTACGGACTGTGGGTCAAGCCCGAACTGCGCGACGGGCCGGTGCTGGTGGCGCTGGCGAAGACGCCGGGCCTGCACCTGGCGCTGGGTCTGGCGAGTGCGCTGGCCAGTTACCTGAACCTGTGGCTGCTGTGGCGCTGGCTGCGGCGCGACGGCGTCTACCAGCCGCTGCCGGGCTGGGGACGCTACACGGTCCGGCTGGTGGTCAGCTGTGCGGCGATGACCGGCGCAGTGCTGCTGGGCCTGCACTGGGCGCCGGACTTCACCGTCGTCGGACTGTGGCAGCGGATCGGCTGGCTGATCGCGTTGGTGGCGACCGGCGTGGTGGTCTACGCCGTGGCGATGGTGGCGATGGGTTTTCGCCCGCGCGAACTGCGCGAGCACTGAGCGTGGCCCGGCGTTGCGCGCGCCCGGCTATACTCGGGGTTTTCCGGTACCTGCGTGGCCGCACCGGCATTCCGGTCCGGCCGCTTCCGAATTCCCGATGACCGATCTCTTCCGCGATCTCGACGGCGGGCCGCTGTGCCCCGAAGGCAGCGTGGTCTGCATCGGCGCCTTCGATGGCCTGCACGTCGGCCATCGCGCGCTGGTGGGCCGTGCGGTCGAGCGCGCCCGCGCGCTGGGCGTGCCGGCCGTCGCGGTCGGCTTCGAACCGCTGCCGCGCGAGTTCTTCTCGCCCGCAGTGCCGCCGCCGCGCCTGCAACTGCCGCGGGCCAAGCTCGCCGGTTTCCACAGCCTGGGCATCGATCTCGTCGGCCTGTTGCGCTTCAACGCCGCGATGGCCGCGGTCTCGCCGGAGGACTTCGTCCGCCGGCTGCTGGTCGGCCGGCTGCGCGCCCGCGAGGTCTGGGTCGGCCCCGATTTCCGCTTCGGTCGCGCCCGCGCCGGCAATCTCGACCTGCTGATCGCGATGGGCGTCGAGCACGGCTTCGCCGCCGGCACCATCGCGCCGGTTTTGCTGGACGGCCAGCCGGTGTCGAGCACCCGCATCCGCGCCGCGTTGCAGGCAGGCGATTTCGTCACCGCCACGCGCCTGCTGGGTTCCCCGTACGCGATCTCCGGCCGCGTGGTTCGCGGCCAGCAGCTCGGCCGCACGCTGGGCTATCCCACCGCGAACCTGCGTTTCCCGTACGGCACGCCGGCGCTGCGCGGCATCTACGCCACCCGCGTGCACGGCGTCGCCGATGCGCCGTGGCCGTCGGTGTCGAGCTTCGGCACCCGGCCCACCGTCGGCGGCCGCGAGCCGCTGCTGGAAGCCCACCTCTTCGATTTCGACGGCGACCTCTACGGTCGCCACATCGAGGTCGAGTTCGTCGCGCGGTTGCGCGACGAAGAGAAATTCCCCGATCTGCCGACGCTCGTCGCGCAGATGGACCGCGATGCCGCGCAGGCGCGACGCCTGCTCGACGCGACGGACGACACCCAGACGACAGAACGAGTCAGCGCGTGAGCGACCAGGACAACAACCGCTACAAGGCCACCCTCCACCTGCCGGCCACGGATTTCCCGATGCGCGGCGACCTGCCCAAGCGTGAGCCGATCGCGCTCGCGCGCTGGCAGGCGCAGGACCTGTACGCACAGGTCCGCGCGCATGCGAAGGGCCGCCCGCTCTTCGTGCTGCACGACGGTCCGCCGTACGCCAACGGCGCGATCCACATCGGCCACGCGGTCAACAAGATCCTCAAGGACATCGTGGTGAAGTCGAAGCTGATGGCCGGCTTCGATGCGCCCTATGTGCCCGGCTGGGACTGCCACGGCCTGCCGATCGAACTGCAGGTCGAGAAGAAGTTCGGCAAGGTCGGCGAGAAGATCGACGCCGCCACGTTCCGCAAGCGCTGCCGCGAATACGCCGCCGAGCAGATCGACCTGCAGCGCAAGGACTTCAAGCGCCTCGGCGTGCTCGGCGACTGGGACAACCCGTACCGCACGATGGACTTCCGCTACGAGGCGGACATGCTGCGCGCGCTGGCGAAGATCGTCGACCGCGGTCACCTCTCGCGCGGCGTGAAGCCGGTGCACTGGTGCTTCGACTGCGGCTCGGCGCTGGCCGAGGCCGAGATCGAATACGCCGACAAGCAGTCGCCCGCGGTCGACGTGGCCTACACCGCGCGCGATCCGCATGCGCTCGCCGCGAAGTTCGGCGTCGGCCTCGATGGCGATGTCGAAGTCGCCGTGCCGATCTGGACCACCACCCCGTGGACCCTGCCGGCGTCGCTGGCGGTGTCGCTGGGCCCGGACCTCGAATACGCGCTGGTCGAAGGCCCGGAGCGCGACGGCAAGCGCCGCCTGCTGGTGCTGGCCGACGCGCTGGCCGCGAAGGCGCTGAAGCGCTACGGCATCGACGAGCCGGTGGTGCTGGGCCGCGCGCACGGCGCGGCGCTGGAGAACCTGATCCTCGCGCATCCCTTCTATGCCGAACGCGACATCCCGCTGATCCTCGGCGACCACGTCAGCGCCGAAGACGGCACCGGTGCCGTGCACACCGCGCCCGGCCATGGTCAGGAGGACTTCGTGGTCGGCAAGGCTTACGGCCTGATCGACCAGTACACCGCCGCGCAACTCAATCCGGTGGACGGTAAGGGCGTGTACCTGCCGTCGACGCTGCCGTTCCGCACCGCGGACGGCGAACTCGTGCTGGCCGGCATGCACATCTGGAAGGCGAATGCCGCGATCGTCGACGCGCTGCGCGGCACCGGCGCGCTGCTCGCGTATTTCCCGCTGACCCACAGCTACCCGCACTGCTGGCGCCACAAGTCGCCGGTGGCGTTCCGCGCCACGCCGCAGTGGTTCATCTCGATGGACCAGGCGAACCTGCGCGCCGACGCGCTGGACGCGATCAAGCAGGTCGAATGGTTCCCCGACTGGGGCCAGGCGCGCATCACCGGCATGATCGACAACCGCCCGGACTGGACGATCTCGCGCCAGCGCACCTGGGGCGTGCCGATCGCGCTGTTCGTGCATCGCGAGACCGGCGAACCGCATCCGAATTCGCCGTCGCTGATGCGCCAGGTCGCCGACTATGTGGAAAACGGCGGCGCCGATGCGTGGTACGCGCTGGACGCGGCCGAACTGCTGGGCCCGCAGGCGCAGGACTACGACAAGGTCACCGACATCCTCGACGTGTGGTTCGATTCGGGCGTCAGCCACGAGTGCGTGCTCGCCGCGCGGCCGCAGGACGGCCTGCGCAAGCCGGCCGACATGTACCTCGAAGGTTCGGACCAGCACCGCGGCTGGTTCCACAGCGCGCTGCTCACCGGCATCGCGATGGACGGGCATGCGCCGTACCGGCAGGTGCTGACGCACGGCTTCACCGTCGACGAGCACGGCAAGAAGATGTCGAAGTCGCTCGGCAACGTGGTCGAGCCGCAGAAGGAGATCGACCAGATGGGCGCCGACGTGCTGCGCCTGTGGGTGGCCGCGGCCGACTACCGCAACGAGATGTCGGTCTCCGACACCATCCTCAAGCGCAGCGCGGACGTCTATCGCCGCCTGCGCAACACCGCGCGCTTCCTGCTCGCGAACCTCGCCGGCTTCGATCCGGCGCGCGACCTGCTGCCGCTGGAGGACATGCTGGCGCTGGATCGCTGGGCGGTGCATCGCGCCGACGTGCTGCAGCACCAGATCGCCAACGCCTACACGCGCTACGACTTCCCCGAAGTGGTGCAGGCGCTGGTGAACTTCTGCAGCGTCGACCTCGGCTCGCTGTACCTCGACGTCACCAAGGATCGCCTGTACACGATGCGCGAGGATTCGCGCGGCCGGCGTAGCGCGCAGAGCGCGATGTACCGCATCGCCGAGGCCTTCGTGCGCTGGATTGCGCCGATCCTCACCTTCACCGCCGACGAGATGTGGGCGCACCTGCCGGGCGAACGCAGCGGCCACGTGCTGTTCGCGACGTGGTACGACGGGCTGGCGCCGATGGCGCAGAACGCCGTGCTCGACAGCGCCAAGTTCGAGCGCCTGCTCGCGCTGCGCGAACAGGTGGCGAAGACGCTGGAGCCGATGCGCGCCAGCGGCGAGATCGGCGCGGCGCTGGATGCGGAGATCGCGATCCGCTGCGACGCCGAGACCTTCGCGTGGCTGGCCCCGCTGGCAGACGAACTGCGCTTCCTGTTCATCAGCGGCGACGTGGCCGTGACGCAGGGGCCGGCGGGCATCGAGGCCTCGGTGAGCGCCAAGCCCAAGTGCGTCCGCTGCTGGCACCACCGCGCCGACGTCGGCGCGCATGCCGAGCATCCCGAGCTGTGCGGTCGCTGCGTGAGCAACGTCGACGGCCCGGGCGAGGATCGCCGCTGGTTCTGATGTTTCCTTCTCCCGCCGGGAGAAGGTGCCCGAAGGGCGGATGAGGGTCGGATTGCCCGTGTCCTCTCTGCCCGTGTCGCGCATTCCCTCATCCGGCGCTTTGCGCCACCTTCTCCCGCGGGGAGAAGGCAACAGCCAAGGTTCTCCGAGCGATGTCGTCCCTTCCCAAACCCAACGCCCTGATCTGGCTGCTGCTGTCGGCGGTCGTGATCAGCCTCGACCAGTGGAGCAAGGCCTGGGTGCTGTCCTCGCTGCCGGAATACCAGCCGGTGGTGGTGATCGACGGCGTCTGGAACTGGTTCCGCAGCTACAACACGGGGGCGGCCTTCAGCTTCCTCGCCGATGCCGGCGGCTGGCAGAAGTACGTCTTCTCCGGGCTGGCGGCGGTGATCAGTCTCGTGCTGGGCGTCTGGCTGGCGCGCACGCCGCGCGGCGACTGGCGCAACGCGCTGCCGTTCTCGCTGGTGATCGGCGGCGCGCTGGGCAACCTGATCGACCGCCTGCAGCACGGCCACGTGGTCGATTTCATCCAGTGGCACTGGAAGGACGTCTACTACTACCCATCGTTCAACATCGCCGATTCGGCCATCGTCTGCGGTGCGATCGCGCTGCTGCTGATGGGCCTGTTCGGTGACCGCGGCAAGGCGGCGGGGAAGGGGGGATAATCCCGCCATGGAAATCATCCTCGCCAATCCCCGCGGCTTCTGCGCCGGCGTCGACCGCGCGATCGAGATCGTCAAGCGCGCGATCGAACTGCTGGGCGCGCCGATCTACGTCCGCCACGAAGTCGTGCACAACCGGTTCGTCGTCGACGACCTGCGCCAGCGCGGCGCGATCTTCGTCGAGGAACTGGACGAAGTACCCGACGGCGCCACGGTCATCTTCAGCGCCCACGGTGTCTCGCAGGCGGTGCGCGTCGAAGCGGAGCGCCGCGGCCTGAAGATCTTCGACGCCACCTGCCCGCTGGTGACGAAGGTGCATCTGGAAGTGGCCCGCCATTGCCGCGCTGGGCGCGACGTGGTGCTGATCGGCCACGCCGGGCACCCGGAAGTGGAGGGCACGATGGGCCAGTGGCTGGCGGAAGCCGGTGCAGGCGCGATCCATCTGGTCGAGGACCTGGACGACGTCGCGCGGCTGGACGTCGGCCAGCCCGAGCACCTGGCCTACACCACCCAGACCACGCTGTCGGTGGACGACACCCGCGACATCATCGCCGCCCTGCGCGCCAAGTACCCGGCCATGCAGGGGCCGCGCAACGACGACATCTGTTACGCCACCCAGAACCGCCAGGACGCCGTGCGCGAACTGGCTGCACAGTGCGACCTGGTGCTGGTGGTGGGGTCGCCGAACAGCTCCAATTCCAACCGCCTGCGCGAACTGGCCGAGCGGGAAGGGGTGGAGGCCTACCTCATCGACGGGGCGGAGGAGATCGACCCGCGCTGGGTCGAGGGCCGCCGCCACATCGGCGTGACCGCCGGCGCCTCGGCCCCGGACGTGCTGGTCCAGGGCGTGATTGCCCGCCTGCGTGAACTCGGCGCCGGCGGCCTCCGCGAGCTGGACGGCGAGCCCGAGAGCATGGTCTTCGCCCTGCCCAAGGAACTCCGGGTGCAGTTGATCGACTGAAGCACGTTGACCGCAACCGCCCCGGAAACCTAGAATCCCCATCCCGCCACCGGCCCGCCGGCGGCGCAGTTCCATTGCCGGAATAGCTCAGTTGGTAGAGCGGCGCATTCGTAATGCGTAGGTCGCAGGTTCGACTCCTGTTTCCGGCACCACGCAAGGTAGAGGTCTGTTCGCGACGACGATGAACGAGTCGTCACGAGGGGAAGCCCGGAACTGCGGGTTTCTCACGGCAGCCTGTCACACAAAGCCCCGCCTCCGCGGGGCTTTCGTGTTTTCATGGCACGACAATTCCCCAGGCACGACCGGGAGCCCGTTTCCGCGATGTCCAACGCCAAGAGTGTCCGCGTCCTCCTGCTGCTGGTGGTGTTGCTGATCGTCGCCCTCGGGGCCTGGCGCGACCGCGCGCAGACCACCTCGTGGAAGCATCCGCTCTATCTCGTCGTCTACCCGATCAACGGTGACGGCAGCGACGCCAGCGCGCGCACGATCGCGACCCTCACCCCGGAACGCTTCGCGCCGGTGGAGGCGTTCTTCAGCGCCGAGGCGAGCCGCTACGGCGTGAAGCTGGCGTACGACCAGCCGCCGGTGCGGGTGCGGGTGGCGCCCGAGGTGCACGAACTGCCGCCGGCGCCGCCGCCGAACGGCAACATCCTCGCGGTGATGGCCTGGAGCCTGCGGCTGCGCTGGTGGGCGTGGCAGCATGGCGACTACAAGACCGGCCCGGGGCAGATCCGGATGTTCGTGCTGTACTACGACCCCGACCGTCATCCGCGGCTGGCGCATTCGCTGGGGCTGGAGAAGGGCCTGATCGGCGTGGTCAACGCCTTCGCCGGCACGCAGATGGAAGGCGAGAACCAGGTCGTGATCGCGCACGAGTTCCTGCACACGGTCGGCGCGACCGACAAGTACGACCCGGCGACGACGCTGCCACTGTTCCCCGAAGGCTATGCCGACCCCGGCCGCCAGCCGCGCTATCCGCAGACGGCGGCGGAACTGATGGGCGGGCGCATCCCGCTGTCGCCGGCCGATGCCGAAATTCCCGAAGGCCTGCACCAGACGATGGTGGGCACGGTGACCGCCGCCGAGATCGGCTGGCTGAAATGAGGACGGCTCGATGAAAGGACTCGACATCGCGATTCTGCTGTCCGCCATCGCCGCGATCGCCGGCGCGTGGCTGGGCGGCGATGCGCTGTGGCTGCACTACGTGACCAAGCCGCTGGCGACCACGCTGATCCTGTGGCGGGCCGCCGCGGCCGCGCCCGCGATCGGCGTGCGCTACCGGCGCGCCGTGCTCGTCGGTATGACGTTGTCGCTGCTCGGCGACGTGCTGCTGATGCTGCCGACCGATCTGTTCGTGCCCGGTCTGGTCGCGTTCCTGCTGGCGCACGTCGGCTACGTCGTCGCGTTCGCGCCGGGCTCGACGTGGATGGCGCGCGCGATCGGCTTCGGCGTGCTGGCGGTGGTCGTGGCGATCAATCTCGCAGGCCTGCTGCCGCACATCGCGCCGGCGTTGAAGGGGGCGGTGATCGCCTACGTCGTGGTGCTCGCGTCGATGGCGGCGCTGGCGCTGGCGCGCGCGTGGACGCCCGCGCTCATGCGCACGTGGCCGCGGGCGACCCGGTTCGTCGCGTTCGGTGCGGTGTGCTTCGTCGCCAGCGACAGCCTGCTGGCGTGGGATCGCTTCGGCGGCGGCATCCCGCTGGCGCCGCTGGCGATCCTCTCGACCTACTGGATCGCGCAATGGTGCATCGCGCGTTCGGTGGAGGCGCGATGACGCCATCGCTCGCCGAACGGATCATGATGGTCGCGATCCCCGGCTTCTTCGTGCTGATGGCGATCGAACTGCTGGCCGCGCGGCTGATGCGGCGGCGCGTGTATCGCCTGAACGACGCCATCGCCAGCATCGGCCTGGGCGTGCTGTCGCAGGTGGTCGGCGCATTCGCGAAGGTGCTGACCATCGGCCTCTATGCGTGGCTGCTACCGCGGGTGGCGCTGTTCGACCTGCCCGCAACGAGTCCTTGGGTATGGCTGGTCGCACTGGTGCTGTACGACTTCTGCTACTACTGGCTGCATCGTGCCGGGCACGAGGTCGGCGTGCTGTGGGCCGCGCACGTGGTGCACCACCAGAGCGAGCGCTACAACCTCGGCACCGCGCTGCGCCAGACCGGCAGCGGCGTGCTGCTGGGATGGATCTTCTACGTGCCGCTGGCGGTGCTGGGCGTGCCGGTGGAGGTGTTCGCCGTGGTCGCGGTGATCGACCTGCTGTACCAGTACTGGATCCACACCGAACTGGTGCCGAAGCTGGGCTGGTTCGACCGCGTGTTCGCCTCGCCGTCGAACCACCGCGCGCACCACGCGGTGAACGATCGCTACCTCGACCGGAATTACGGTGGCATCTTCATCCTGTGGGATCGCCTCTTCGGCACCTTCGTCGAGGAGGAGGACGACGACCCGCCGGTGTTCGGCACGCGCGCGCCGCTGCGCAGCTTCAATCCGCTGTGGGCGAACATCGAGGTCTACGCGGCATTGGCGAAGGATGCATGGCATGCCCGCCGTTGGCGCGACAAGCTGCGCGTCTGGTTGAAGCCCCCGGGCTGGCGGCCGGCCGACGTGGCCGAGCGCTTCCCGAAGCCGGCGTTCGATCTCGCCCGCCGCGAATACGACCCGCCGTCGTCGCGCCCGATGCAGGGCTACGCGCTGTTCCACTTCGCGCTGCTGCTGGGACTGGGCACGCAGTTCCTGGCGCACGCGCCCGCGCTCCACGGCCTGCAGGCGCTGGCGCTCGCGGGGTTCGTGACGGCCGGCCTGTGCGCGCTCGGTGCGCTGCTGGAAAGCCGCGCGTGGGGCCTCGCGCTCGAAGCGGTGCGGCTGGTCGTGCTGGGGCTGTGGCCGATGCTGACGGCCGATTGGCCGGGCATGGCGTCGCCCTCCGCCGTCGCGATCGCATTTCCCGTGATCGCGGGGCTCAGCGCGCCGTTGTTGTGGCTGGCGTGGCGGGGCAATGCGGGGTTGTCGCTGCCGCAGGCAGGCTGAGGTCCGGTAGGTCGCAGCCAGGACGCCGTCCAATGCGCGTTCGTCCCGACGCGGATTCCGGATCGACGAGCGATCCATGAACCGGAGACCCGGAGGGCGGCGGACATGATGTCCGCCGTTTTTCGATGAGGCATGGATGCCTCGTCGAAAAATCCCGGCCACGTTCCCGATGGCAGATGTGAAGTGGCTCTGAAACGTTTTCTTTCGTCCGCGGATTCAACCGATCGATGCAACACACTGAAGGCTGTGCAGGCGGCGGAGGTGTTGCAGATGAAGCATAGGAAAAGAATCCATTACACCGATAGCCAGAAGGCCCTGATGTGGGATCGCTGGCAATGCGGCGAGCCGGTGCATCGGATCGCCGCCCTGTTTGACCGGCATGCCAGCTCCGTCCGCAGCATCCTGATTCGGCATGGCGGCATTCGCCCGCCGGCGAGGCGGCGATCACCGCGGGCGCTGAGTCTGGCCGAGCGCGAGGAGATCTCCCGCGGACTGGCCGCAGGACGGTCGATCCGTGCGATCGCCGCTTCGCTGGGGCGGGCGCCCTCCACGGTGAGTCGGGAGATCGATCGCAACGGCGGCACTCAA
>NZ_JBQUZW010000022.1:0-28704 GCF_056313665.1 Lysobacter sp. DMC104
AACTGGTCCGAACCCGATACCCTCCCCACGGGACTCACCGCCTGAGTGGCTACAAGATCCGTACGCAGGTCAGGAGTACGTCGAGCACAATTTCGCCGGGGGCTTCGTCTCGGCGGGCGAACAGCTGTTCGAACTTGCCAAGCAATGGGTGCTGGCGTCCCACCGCCGCATCGCGTTGATGGACGTCGCCAACGAGCTGATCCTGGCCGATCCGGCCCTGGCCGAAGCGGTTCGAGGCTGGGCCCGCGCGTGGGTCGTTCCCGATGACCTGAAGTCTGCCCTGGAACAACGCTACATCGCGGCTCGACTGGATGCTGCGAATTACTCGAGGGATGAGCAGGGCCAACGGGTGTTCGTGCTCCCGCTGCCGCTCGCCCAAGAATTGCAGGCCTGGGAACAAACGCACGCGCCCGCGCGCATGCAACTCACCCTGCCGAGCCAATGCCGGCGGTTGCTCGATGCCGGCGAACCGCTCAACGACGCGCAGGCTGCCAGGCTGTTTGAGCTGCTGGCGGTGCCACCGCACGAGGAATCGTGGGTGCAAGAGTGCTTCGAGCGCGCCGTTGCGGCCACCCTCACGGTACTAGCGTCCGACTGGTTGGCGCGCAATGCGACCCACCGGCAAAAGATCGATTCGGTTTTCGACACGGCGCTCGCGTCGTTGCCCGACTCCACGGAAGCCTTGGGCAAGGCACGGTTCCCAACCACGCACACGGGGATGGATTTTGTAGCGTGGGCCGTGACCCGGCAGTGGGCGGTGGAGCCCGGCGCCGAATCCGACCGGCGCGTCGTTCGCCTGCTGACCAGTGGCGATCGTTCGGCGCTGCAGACGACCATCTCCGCGGCCTATCACTATCGCGCCGACTTGGGCGGTCGCTGGTGGCGCCTGTTGCAGATCGGGGTGCTGTGGTCTGGCCTGAGCATGCTCGTCCCGCGTTACGGCGACTCCGACGCCATTACGCGGGTGTGGACGCACTGGTGGCGACGCCTGCGCAACGCGACCTTGCGCCTACCGGGCACGCCCGATGCATTGGACCTTGGCCGCATCAACGCGGGGTGCGAACGGTTGATGCGCCGCCGCCAGTTACGGGCCCACCTGGCTGACGCATCGCGAAGGCACCCGGATCAGCTGGCGGGCGCGGGCCTAGATACGGAAAAGCTCGACGACTTGTTCTACTGGTTGCTGCGCGGCGCCGGCACCGGAGAACACGTGCTGGACGCGTCCTTGGCCGGTCGGTTTTGGGCGCTGGAGGTAGAGCACGCGCGCGAGCGCGCCGATGACGATGGCGAAATGCATCTGACGGACCAGTTCGCCTACCACGTTGTCGAAAGGCTGTCGGCCCTGACGCTGCTCGAGTCCCCCACTACCGCACCGCCCCTCTGGCACCAGGTCTTGGCGCTCGGCCCCGCCGGTCACAACGCCGTCCAGCACTTCATCCGCACGCTGTTCCTGAGATTGTCCAAAGGCGGAGATCCGCAACGTTTCGAGGCCCTTTGGCAGGCGCTGGCGGACTACGCGCTCGCCGCGGATTGGAACCTGCCTGGCCTGTGGTTCCATGGGGAGCACATGCGACGGGCCATTCTCGGCTTCGGCAGTGAATGGGTGCTCGACAAGCTGCCGGCGGGTGCCGCTCTGCGCATGCGAGGCCGGTTTGCCTTGTGGGGGAAGGACCACCTCAAGCGCGAGGACAATCTGGCCGGATTGTGTTTTTTTGTCGCGTCCGGATTTGGCGCCCCACTGCGGTTCGACGCGTTGGTGTGGATCAACGCTGCACTCCAAGCGCCTCACGCCAGCATTGGGTTTCATCGCGACCGCTGCGGAGATGCGCTGGTCGAGCTCATCGTCACGATCTTGCAGGAGGACCTGGTGGCGTTGCGCCAGCGGGCGGACGCGCGGGCCGCGTTGCTCGACATCGCCGCCGCCTTGGCCGCTTCTGGGCGCGCGGATGCGCTGGCCATCCAGGATCGGCTGCGCGTTGCGCTGGCCGACTAGCCGATGAACGAACGCTAAGCCGGCGGCTTGCGCCGCAAGAGCGATTCCGGGGACTGACCGCGGTAGACGTACTGGCGCCGCTGACGTCCCGCGGGCGCTACGTAGTGCACCGTGGCGCCCGCGCGCTTGGCGATGCACTGCTCGAGCTGTCGCATGACCGGCCCGATCTGGGCCTGGTCCCAAAACTTCGGTCGCCTTTGTGCACGCCGAAGCCACTCGGATCCAACGCTCGCCATCGCACGCCGTCAAATACTAGGCGGTGGCGAAAAGCGGCCGAACAAAATTGCATGAGGCGCGGGAACACAAGGCTAGGCTCCACTTGAACTTGAGGTGCCAGCAAGCATCGCGCCGGAAAGGTCCTGCCGACGAAGCAGCGGGTTGCCGTACAAGGTCATGGCCATGCTGTTCTTGGGGTCGCCCCCCATTTGCGACTCCACGCGGCGATTGCCGGAAGCATTGGCATCGAGGAGCGTTTCGCCCGCCTCCCAGGCCGCCAGAAACCCCGGCAGCCAGTGCGACGGCACGCGAGGGTCCAGTGGCCACGGAGACGCGATCACCGCCAGACTGCCGCGCTCCAGAAGCAGCTTGGGCAAGCCGACGGTGGTACTGGCGACGGGATGTTCGTCCTGCCGCCCGCCACTGCAGACGAACAGCACCACCACGCCTGCCCCCTCCAGTGCCGTAGCAAGCGCCAGCCCGCTGACCTGAAACTTCGCCTCATCGGAAACGCGCTGAAAAAAGCGATTCTCGTCCGCCAAACTTCCGTGGGCCGCCACGATGGCCAGACTCGCGTTGCGCAGCGACTCGGGCACCTGCGCGGACGTAGACAAGGACACGCCGTAATGCTCAAGGCCATCGCCTACCCGATCGGCCACCGTCGCCAAGGTGGCATTGGCGACGTTGTCGGCCGTCGTGGAGATCCAGGCCGTCGCCGGTCCATAGGTCTTGCGCGGCGCGTTGATGGCGGCACTGAGCCAGGTCAGCGACGGGGCGACCGCCACGTGTGCGCTTCGCCCAATCGGCTCGTCCGCCACCAGCAGCAGCTGCGGTGGCAATCGTTGCAGCTGGGTGTCGAGAACGAACAGCACGCCATTGCCGACGCCCGTCGACAAGCCCAGCCCCTGCATGCTGTTGTAGAACACATTGGGGTCCCAATCGCGGCCCGCGTCCCGCAATTGCTCTTCATCCAGGCCGTAGTCGTAGGGAAAGCGGCTGGTCCAGTGGTGTAGGCGCTGCATCGAGAATGCGTGCGCTTCGCGGGTGACGGTCAATTCACCTGCTTGAGCGCTGACGCGAACGAGGCGTTCGTCGGCATCCGCGGCGAGCAGTTCGACCCGAATTCCTTGCCGCGAAATGGCCAGCATGGTTTCCGCCGGGTCCTGCACGCGCGCGGGTAGCCACCCGCCTTGTACCTCCCCGGGCAGCGACAGGGCGTGATCGGTCGTCAACTCCGCGGAGAAACTGGCCAGCGGTGGATCCTCCAGCGTGCCTGCGTCTGCGAGTTGGGCACGCGCGGCGCGGACGAGCCACTTCACATCGAAGCCCACGTCGTCTGCATAACGCGTGCGTTGAACCGCGTGGGTCAGCGCCAGCAACTGATCGGGCCCTGGCGCCGCGTTGGTGGCCAACTGCACCAGGCCGCTGGTGATCTCGCCCGCCCCGCCGCCGGCGGCTTCGATGCGCGCACGGATCGACGCGTCGACCGGCACCTCCAGCGAGTCCAGGTGACCCAGGATCTGAGCCGCCATAACGAGGATGGGGCCAAGTTCGTCATTCGCCTCCTGCACGGCCTGGAGGTTGCGATCGGCCACCCGCAGCAACTCAGACCACGCCTCCGGGTCCGCGGAGCGAGTCGTGTTGAGGCCGTGGAGTCGCAGCCCGACACGCATGGTCTCGATGCGATGCCCGTTCTTCTCGAAGACGCCCATCTGTTTGAGAAGCTGCTCGCAACTTTCCAGCACATGCTCGGCCTCGGCGAGCAGGCCCGTGTCGCGCAGCGCGCGGACAATGCCCATCGCCTCGTAGTACGCCTGCTCGAGCTCAATGGGCGCCTGCGTCGCGAGGGCGCAGCCAAAATACATCAAGGCGCGGTACCGATTGCAACTGCGGTGGTGGACATCGCCGTAGGCATACCACGCCAATCGCAAGCGCTCGGGCCGGCCGTGGCTGGCGGCCAGCCCCGCTTCGGCCAGATCGCGCGCCAACTGCGCCTCCCCGCTCAGCACCAGCCGGCTGTTGGCCAGGCGCAAGATTTCCAGGTCGTCGTTCTTGCGGGTGGCGTGTGGTGCGATGGCGAAGGCAGCGATCACCGAGACCCGCAACGTGTGAGTGTCGTCCAGAGTCTCCTTCTCGATCATGTAGTGGACGACTTGCTTCAGGTGCCGCAACGCCGCGTCGGCCGAGACGGTCATCAGGTGCGCGGGCAGCGCCGTCGACGCCAGATCGACGGCGCGCCGGGACGAAAGCCATGCCAGAGCGCCGGTCAAGAACGCATTCATCTGCGCTTCGTCTGGCATCGCCGTGTCGATGTCCGGCGGTTCAGCGGCTTGCTGCGGAAGTCCCGCCAGCTTGAGCAGGCTGTACGCCAACAGCGCCACGCCCACCGATCCCGAGATGTCCACCGACAGCACTTCGTCCAGGCGCTCGCGCGAGACGGTGTCCTCCGGCGTGATCGCCAGGTAGTGCAGCATGAACACGACCGCCTCCGACAGCGCCTCCTTGGTCGCATCGTCGTGGGCGAGCAACAATTGTTCGATCGACCAGAGCACGACGTTGACGGCATTGCGCGCGAACGACGAGGTCGGATCGATCTGTATCGCAAGCGACAGTGCGTGCAGCGGCAGTTGTCGGGCGCGGGCGTTGAGGGCCATCGCCAGCCGCGATTCGCTCGCCAGCTGCGGCCACCGAGCGTCCACCGCGGCGGCGTGCTCGACGTAATTGGGAACCTCGGGCTGGGCGAGCGGCTGGGTGACGAATGTCGCGTAGTCGTCCAACGGAATCGCGGTCGAACCCATGGACTGAAACGCCACCGAATCACGTGCCGCCTGCAGCATCCGCCGCAACTGTTGGGCCCGAAGCACCACGGACCCCGGGAAATGCCGGGCCAGCCAGTCGCTGGTCTGGCGCGCGATGGGCGGTGAGTTGAGGGATTGGCTCAGCTCGAGTGCCAGTTCGTTGGTATCGAGTTCGCGCAAGCCGCCGGCACTGGATTCGAGCAGGCGCCTGGCCAAATCCGGATCCTCGGCGCCCATCGCTACCGTCGCCAGCTTCAACTTCAGGTCGGTCGGCGCGGTGTCGGTGTTGAGTGGGCGAAGCAGTTCCAGGGCTCGTGTCGCACGGCCGCCCTTGTACAAGACCTGCACCTTGCACAATTCCTTCGCCGACGCGGCCAGCCGATCCTGGGAGTCGATCTCGGCAAGCACCGAGACGATGTCGCCGCGCTCCACGCGCCCGACCCACTCGTCGAGTCGCCCGACCATCTTGTCATCCACGGCCCGAGGATCCTCCGCACCCCAGACCGTGCAATCCATGTCTTCGAACACTTCGCGGTTGCGCGCGAGATTGGGCAGATACTCCCCGACGTCCAACAACACGCACACCGATTCGGGCACGCGGGGAATGCATTCTCGGGCGAGGTCGGTCAGTGGCGAGATCCAGCGATCCTCGGGAACCTGCATGCTCTTCGCGCGTGCGATTTCCCAGTTCGCGGGCCGGTAGCGCGCGGCGTCCACGATCACAACGAAGCTTGCTTTCGGGGCGCTCGCCACGGCGTCGACGACGACATGCGCATCGAAGGATTCGGCGCGACGGACAATTAACCGGCGCGACAGAATGTCCAGTTCCTCCGTGTCCATGGCGGTTCCGCGCTTACAAAGCATCTGCGCGGCCACCTCGGCCGCGACGGTATCGGGCATGTCCGGCGGCAGCAGCACGAGGGCGTGCCGGAACAATTGCCCACCCTCGGCATTGACGGCGTTGACCAGGACGAGGAATAGCAACTGCGCCAGGCGGGTCGTGTCATTTGGCCCGGCGAAGACCAGATTGAGGTTTTGCAGCTCGCCGCCTGCCAGCAGGTCAGCCCAGGGGAATTCATCGCCCGTCATCGGGGTCGCCATGCGATGGTCCTTGCGTGGTTATCGAAGATTTGCCGTGGCCCGGCAGCTGGGGTACGAGGTGCAACCCAAAAGCGGGCCATGCCTCGGGCGGGCGGCGTGGGCGTCATTGCCCCACCCGGTCTTGGACCTCGCAACCTGCGTTGCTTAGGCGTAGGCAGTCGCTACTCGCGCCACGGCCACACCATGTCGTCCGTGTGCCGGCGCAAGAAAGTCCGCTGCAGGGCCAGGCCGGACTTGTCGGCGCCGTAGTTCCAGCGTGGCCGGTTCAGGGCCCAATGCCGGCGCTTGCGTGCTCGCTGCGCCTCGTCCAGCGTGGCCGCGTCAGCTTCCTGCCGCATCCAGCACACAGCGCGCCGATCGGCGCATTGTTCGAACAAGACCCAGGCGGCGAAGGCTCCTTCCGGGTCGTCGCGTCGCCAGTATTCGCGCCACCAATGGTGGGCACAGGCTTCCAGGTATCGCAAACGCGCGGCGCCACGCCGGACCTCTTGGGCCCAGGAGCGCGACTGACCCTCGGGCCACGCGTCGGCCACCGGCAGCACGTTCCCCGCCAGGAAGCCGCGCAGGACCTCCGCGCGCTGCTGGCGCCAAGGCACCTGCGATGCCAGGTCGCGCGCGATCACCGCTTCCAGCCAGGACGTGCAGCCGTTAAGTTGCGCCGCGAGCGCCAACTCGTACAGCTGCGCATCGGTGTTTGTGCGCTCCGGCTCGAGCAGCGCATCGCGCGCGGCGATGACCTCGGCCGAGGCTGGGACCCGGAATAGCATGTGCCAAAGCTCCGGCAGATTCGCGGCGCCCGTGACCCGCGTACGCATGGCGTGGCCCAGGGCGCGCCACACGCTGACGCCACGAGCCGGCTGCTCAATGAGCAGCGCTTCGGCGATCGCCAGGAACAGTCCCTCGGCCAACTGCACGCGCCGCACAAATTCCGCACTCAAGGTTTCGTGACCGTCGATCCAGCGCGCGAGCAGTTCGGGACCACGCCGTAGGATGGCCTGCCCGTCCTCGCGCGTGACAAACTCAAGATACAAGCTCGCGCCTTCCTTGCGCGCCTTGGCGATCCGCTCGCGTGCTGTCTCGCTCGCGCGCTCGTGCGCTTCCTGCTGCGCTTTTTCATCGAACGCGTGCTTGAAGGCTTCGGCCGAGTTCGGGTCCTCGGGCGGCATCGGGCGAGCGGAGTACCAGGGCGGTCGGTTCGACGCGTCCGTGCGCTCGACGAAGATCTGTGCGCCCGGGTCGGGCGCCTCTCTCGGACCGCCGGCGAGGATGGCATCCAGACGCTCCAAGGCGACGCGGGCTTCCGAGGCGTCGCTGCCGCGCAGCCGCACCGCCTCCAACAAGCGCCATGGTGCCATGCGCCCGGCGATCTGTTCGAACGGCTGGCCACGGGTGGCCTCGATCAGCGCGCCGGAGGCGGCGTGCGCCGCGAGCGTGTCGGCGTCGAGGGTAAAGCGCCAGCCGGCTTGGTCGAGGTGCACCCCCAGACGACGGGAATCAGCGGCAGCCAACGCCATGAACGCCAGACGCACATCGATCTCGTCCGTCGAGTTCGCCTTCTTCACCAACCAGTCCCAGGCCGCATCGCTCAGCGCCGGCGGCTCGGTGATCAGCAGTACTAGGACATCCTGCTGCTGCTTGGGCGAGCCGAATCGATATCGCTCGATCAACTGATCGACTTGAGCGCTGCTCATCGGGCGCAGGTCATCGGTGATCATGGTCGGGATGCCCGGCAGGTCGGCCTCCACGACCAGCAGGGCCTGCGCCAGTGCGTCGAGATCGGTCAGCTCGGTCAACAGCAGTCGCGTCGCGGCCTGGGCCTCCTCGCCTTCGCGGGCATCGCGCTCGACCGTCCTCAGGGTGCGGGCCGCCGCGACCTGCTCGGGTCCGTGCAGGAGCAGCGCATCGGTCTGATGCCAGGCGCGCGCGGCGCGCGCCCCCACCGTCGTCGGCGCCAGGGACGCCAGCATTCGATGCAGGTCCGCCAGCACCTTCGGCGCGCAGCGCGCCAATACCGCCTGCAGCTCGTCAAAGCTGTGGTCTTCGCGCGTGGCGTAGCGGCCGGTGCGCATCTTGTCCAGCGGGAATTCGCGCGCCGCGTCGGCGACGGCTTGGCAAAAGGCGGCTGGCGGCTCGAAACTCGGGTCGAACCACAAGTCATCGCATTTGTTCAGTCGCACGTGCAGCGGCAGGGTTTCATCGACCAGAACCGCCGACACGTGCCGGCGCTCCAGACGGAAAAACAGGCTGCGGCCGGGATCGGCCAGGTAGTGCTCTTCGTAGGTAAACGGCCGGCCCATGACCACGTTCAGTGCCGCCGCGGCCTCGTTGTCCTCCTCGCGGCCCGACACGAGCAGCAGCAGCTCGGCCACTCGCCGCGCCAATTGCGGATTCACGCCGGCTTCGGGGGCGCGGCCGGCCATGTCCGCCGCGGCCGCCCGAATGCTCGCGGCGACGGGATCGGGATCGACCGGATTGAACAGGTACACCCAGCGCAGCTGATCCCACGCCCGATGGTTAGAGCCGACGGCCGCGGCGATGGCGGCCAGGCGCAGCGCGGGCACCGCTTCGACGAGGGGATAACCCTCGACCAGGGCGGGCAGATGGTCCGTCCACTGGCCCTCGTCGCGATCGACCAGCACCATCTCCTCACCCAGCAGCTTGCGCGGGCCCGAGGCATCGATGCCGACGCGCTCGATCCACCGCTTGTGCCGGTGCGCCTCCGCTTCTGCCTCTGGCGCCGACTGGGTTCGCACCTCCACCTCGCGCGAGATGCGGCGCAGCCACTGCGCGGCCCGGGCGAAGATGCGCGCGCGCACCGTCGTGTTGCTGCGGTCGATGCCGCGCAGCGCCTCGACGGCGGTGTGCCGGCTGGCCGCGTGGTTGTAGCGATGTGACAGCTCGATGGCGTCGAGCAACGCGTCAGGCATTTCCGCCGCGAGCGCTTGCACCTCGACCTGGTGATTCTCGGCCAAGTTTTGCGTTTGGAGCCACGCGGCCGCGAGGACGCCGAGCAGGGGTCGGGGCGGTCCCGACTCAAGGGCGATGGATACGGCGGCGCGCAGGATTTCCGGGCGCTGGTCCAGGCCGCTGATGGGATCGAGCCACTGCTCGAGCGCGGACTCCAGCGCCTCGCGCGTGGCGTGCGGGTCGGCGGACAGCAACTGCACGGCGGTGGCGCCGAGGGCGTGGTTCACCAGCGAGGGCGTCAGTTGCAGCGTGCCGTCCGAAAGCCGGGTGAAGAACGCGGAATCGGCCAGCTCGCTCAGGCGCTGGTAGACCTCCCCCGGCGCCAGGTCCGAGCGTGCGGCGGAATCACTGAGCGCCTTGAGCGAATAGGAACGGATGCCATCCTGAAACCCGGCGGCCGCCGCGCGCAGCCACTCGGCCCATTCCGGCCCGGAGAACGCCTTGTTTGCCGACGCGCCGGCGGTATCGCTGCCGTACTCCCACAACAGCCGATGCAAGGTCACCGCGCCGGCGTCGACGAGCCGCTCGCGGAAGCGGATCACCAAGTCGAACAGCCGGGGGATGCGCGCGGTCGTGTACAGGTCCGGGTGCAAATCCGCGCGGCGCAAGCCGTTCAACGCGAGCATCTGGTCGAATTCGCCGTTGGGCTTGAGGTCGTAGCCCTCGACCTCGAAGGCCACGGCACGATCCACCAGCGACGCGAGCCGCCGCAGCTTGACCTCGAAATGCAGCGTGCGCGTCGTCGTGATCGTGCGCACCCGCCCGACGAACTCCGCGCCCTGCAGGACCTTGAGCAGGCCTTCCCAGTTGGCCTGAGGCTGCTGGCTCATGCCGTCGAGGATCACCAGCAGGACCGGCCCCTCAGCAGGCGGAAGCAGCAGCATGCGCTCCAGTCGGGCGCGCCAATACGGCGCATCGCGCACCTGCATCACCTCGAGCAAGCGCTCGGCCAGGAAGGACTTGACCTCGTACACCGACCCCAGGTCCCGCCCGCCTACCGCAGAGGCCGGGATGAGCAAGGTGGCCGGCAAGTGGTTGGCCCGCTCGATCAGCCAATCGGTAACCGCCCAGGTCTTGCCCACGCCGAACAGGCCGGTCACGCAGGCCGGCGAGGCGGTGTCGGCGTGCGCGCTCCACCAATCGTCCAGCTGGCGCAACACCTGCGCGCGGTGGATGTGCCGCTTGGCGCCACCGGACACGACTTGGCCGAAGTGAGATTGCGATTGACGCGGATCGGTCCAGATCGAGCGCAGGCGCGAGAACGACTGGCGGCGAACGACGGCGGTGCCGATGTGCCAGGCGGCCAGGTCGCGGCGCAGGCGCTCGATCGCCGTGCCCAAGGGGACCGCCAGCCGGGCGGCCAGGGCACCGGCGACCGGATCGAGCAGCTTGGATACGAGCGCGGGATTGGAGGCCAGCAGCGCGGCCAAGGCGGGCTCGTCGTGGGATTTCCAGTCGACGATCAGGACGGCGATGCCGTAGCCGTTGCCGTGCTTGAACAGCTGGCGCTCGAGCTGCTCGTCGGCCTCGCGCGTCGCGGCCAGGATCCACGCCTCCAGCGCCGGATCCGCGACGATCGCCTGATCGATCTCGCCCAGCAGGAGCCGGTCATTGAGCGAGGTGTCGTCCCGGTAGCGCTTGCATTCGATGCGCAGGAACCGCTCCTGGCGTCCGGCGGTGCCGGCGTCCGCCCCGTGCTGGAAGCCCGACTTGGCCACCGCGACCGAGACCCCAATCAGCTCGCCAATCAGCGCGGCGGTCAGGTGCTCCAGTCGCGTTGGCGGATCGATGGCCTGCACCAGCGCCTTGAGCTGGTCGAGGTCTGCGGTAAGCGCTACTGCCATTCCCTTCCTCTCAAAAGACGGCGCGCCTCACCGGCACGGTGCCGTCACCCAGTGGGGTCTTTGCACGGACCCGAGCCTCAAGTATGCGGCACCGGAGTCTTACCTAACGAGATTCGAGGGCCCGACAGTGCTTGGAGAGCTCCGATGGGGTCGATAATGGCGCGTCCTGCGCGTCGCGGCGGTCCGATGCGTCTTAATCGGCCTGCTTGAGGATGCCGTGCGGGCTGGTGTGCGTGATGCACCCGAAGATTTCGATAAACAAGCGTAGTTGCGCTCGCCGCGCTAGGCGCCAAGGTGATCATCACCCCGAATGCGCCGCCGGCATCTCAAAAGTTGGATGTAAGGGGGCGATGCCGCCTAGATAGTCTGCAGTGTGCCATTAGCCGCAACGTCCGCTTCGGGTCGGGAGCCGCCCTTCCCTACCCCCGATAAAAATCCCTAATCCCCTGCCCCATCAATGTCCGCTTGACGCGCTGGGAGAGCTCCCACGTCTGGGAACCCCAGTGGCGAACGGCAACTGCTCGTCCGCCCGGGCAGGCGACTCGAACGCGCTCGAGAAAGCCTCGCTGGTTGGGTGTGCTGCCTCGAACACGTTGCTCAGACGGCGTGGCTCGTCGCCCCAGATGCTTGGGTCGCGAAACTGGCGCGCCTCTGGCCGGATTGCCAGCAACCGTTTGGCTAGCCGCGCTACCGGTGAAGTGAGCGCTTTAGCCCCAGCGGCCTCCTTCAATCGCTCCTAGGCGATCGCGGCTCAAAGATGCTGCCGCCTCCAAGGCATCGAAGTAGCTCTCAAGATTGTCCAAGGAACGTTGCATGTTGTCGTTCCAGGCCTCGTTCTTGACGTCGGTGGTTTCGTCCGTGTCGAACGCGCGGTAAGGCTCAGAAGGGACATCGACCGCGTCGAATCCGAAAGCGCGCAGCGGCCGATTCGCGGAATGGATGAAGTCGCCGGTTACCGACGCATAGGCCCGGACCTTTGCGACCAACGCATCGTGGCTGGAATTGGCTATCTTTCGCCCTAGCGAGATCCCGGCCCCCATCATGAATCCTTCGTCGCCGAAGCTCACCCACGACATTGCGACTTCCTGGAGCTGTTTGAGCATGGCCGACCGAATCTCCATGCACATCCGGAAGTCTTCCCTCCAGCCCTTGTCGATGCCGAGGAGCGCCCCGCTGAGCGATACTTTCCGGAAATCGATGATCGTCGACCATTCCTTGGTTTCGGAATGAATCAAGCAGACGATCTCGGCGATCTCCGCGGGCGACTCCGAAGTCGCCAGGGTGACGGCATTCCGGAGCAACACCTCGGCCTTCTGATTCTTCATGTCAAACAACTGGCACATCTGCAGGATGCGCTCGCGCGACTTCGGATCGATCGCTCCGTCGCGGGTCGCGAGGAAGGCGGCGTCGACGATCCAGGCGACCTGGCGCTTTCGATCGGCCAAGGCGGAAAGAACAGCCGCCATGTCCACGAGGACCGGGGGGCGGATCCTTTCGCAACGCTGCTCGCTGGCATCGACGTCAAGCACACGCGCGAGCGATGCGAGGAAACTCCGCTGCGCGGCGTTGGGTTCGCCGCCGATCGCGACGGCAACGAGGGCGTCCACAAAGGACTGTCGTTCGGGGGCGGGGACGTCGAGCGCCAGCAGGGCGTGCGACTTCAGCGGCACATGCTGCGCCAGCAATTCGTCGATCGTCAACGTGCGCGCAGCGGCAGTCTGCACCGCGGCGGCCTGCGGCACCGGGTCCGGCGTGAGCAGGTCACGCACTAGCGCCACACCGGCCACGATTTCCTTGGCGAGGTTCGCTAGGTCGTATTCGATCTCCGGCTCCTGCACTACGGCACCGGCGGCCTTCCTGCAGATCTCGGCGCGCCGGTCGCTCGGTTCCGAGCGCGTGATCCGCATGGCGTGCGGAATCTCGTTGGTCAGATCGATGATGCAACCGAAAGCGCGCCCGGCAACGAGACCCGACACGCGCGCATGGTCCAGCGAGCGCTCGCCGATACCGATTCGGGTGATCTCGCCGAATCGTTCAACTCCCGTGGACAGGACGTCTTCCGCCAACTGCGCGGCAAACTCCCCCAGCGTGATTCGCCTGCCCGGTGACATTCCCAGCCCGGTGAACGCGAGCTCCAGGTCATGGCTCTGTTCCAGCCGCTCCATGGCATGACCATGTTCGTCGAACTTATCGGCGTACTCGAAGGCGGCCTTCACGATACGCAGGAGTTCGGGCAAGGCGAGGTAGTCTTCGCGCACCTTGATGCTGTCGCGCCAGTCGATGATGCGGACATCCTGCGCGAGCTTGCCGACCTTTCGCGTCTGCTGGAGCACCAGCCCGCCCAGGCGATGTTGCGTATGAGCCAAGTGCGAGAGGTTGTTCCGGACCACGGCGATGGCACGCGCCGTAAACAGCCCCTGCTTCTGCATGCCGGCCAGGCACTTCCACGCCATGAGCTGGACTTCGACCAGGTCTGCGACCGTCGCCCGTTCCAACGAGGCGGTCTTGCCGCTGAACCTGTACCAGAGGCGCAGGAAAAAGCCGGCGCCACGGAACTGCTCCAGCCTGTCCTCTGACAGCCCCGCGAGGCGCGACGCATCGGTCGCGAGTTGATCTGCGGCGGCCTGGCTCAGCTCGCCTTCGGCAAGGAGATGACCGACGCGAGGATCGAGCGCTTCGACGTCGGCAAGGAATGCGTTGGATTCCATGATTCAGATCTTTTCGATGGCGAGTTGAAGTGCGTCCAGCTGAGCGTCGATGCCTTCCATCTGTACGGAAAACTGCTGCTCGGATTGGACGACGCCGACGCGGAATGACACGAACGCCCGCTCCGACATTGCGATCAGCGCGGTGGACTCGACCAGCAAATGGTGCGATCGCACGAGTCCTTCGGCTGTCGCGACCGTTTCGAGGTAGGGTACTTCGAAGTGGTTGTCGATGGCGATCGTCGTAGCGAGCGACGCGATCAATGCCCCGACGACACTCCCGACATAGACGCCAACCGGCCCAGCCGGCGCGCCGATCGCGCCCCCAATGGCGGAACCTACGACGGCGCTGGCGCTCTGCAGCAGGTTCTTGCCGATCCGTGCTTCCAGCTCGTCCGTCGTCATGCGGCCGGCCGCCACGAGGACAAGACACTCGGCAAGGTCCACTGCGCTGATGGCAAAGCCCGCCACGCCACCCGAGACCAGTGCGGTCTGGAACGCGCTGCCTGCAAACAACCGCGGCAGCGTGCGCGCGGCGATGCTAACCGTCGCGGTCGCGGCGCCAGCCTTGAGCGCGGCGTCCCCAGCCGCGATAGCCGTGTTCCACAGGATGTACTTCGTTGCGTCGATTTCGCTCAGCTTTCCATCCCGGACCAGCTTGAGGCACTGCACGGTATTGACGGTTCCCGCCACGACCGTCGCGATCATCGCAGCCGATTTGGCGGCATGCCACGACTGCTTCGCAATGGAAGCGTCGAGATAGCGGCTCTCCGTCTTGCGTCGAAGAGCTTCACCTTCTTCCTTGCCGGCCCCCAGCGCCTTGGCCTCTTCCAGGGACAGCTCCGCGGACTGGACGCCGTCGCGCTCGAGGTGTCCCGTCGCCTTCTGTTCCACCTCGCGCGCGGCGTCCGCAACGAGGGGCCGTTTCCCGGCGTTCTCGATCTGCGTCTTGCGCGCGGCCTGTCGGACCGCGTCCACTTGGTCCGAGGGAACGACATGCTGTTCGGTTTCGTGGTATTTCGGGATGCCGCCGCGTGTTTCCCGCAATGCCTTCTGCGTGTCTTTCGCCGTGCGGTAGTACTTGAGTTGCGCACGCGTATCGGGCGACTGTCCATCGCGCAGGAGAATGTCGGTGGTCGAGTCGATGCTGGAGAGCGTCGATTCCGCATGCTGGGCGGTGTAGCCGCGCACCCGCTTGTCTTTCAGGATCGCTTCGAGGTTGAACGTCTCGGCGTGGTGCACCTCGGCTGCGAATCCGGCCTTGTTGGCCAAGCCTTGCCCAGACCTCGCGATCCGTTGGAATTGCGCGTCGGCGAACCGAATCTCGTCGACCATTCGGCCCACCTCCGCTGACGCACGCTCCCCCCATATATGACACACGTCCACCGCGCGATAGCGCTTCGCTCCATCCTGCTTCATCGATTCCCCCTGTTCCATGCAAAACAACCGCAGATTCAAGCGCTCGCCCGCGAGCCGCGGAGATTGCGAATCGCCTCCTGCGTCATCGCGATGACAACCCACAAACCAACAAATGCGAAAATGTCCTTCACCATGCTGCTCTCCGAACCTGATTAAGAACGGCGAACATCGGCGAAGGCCCTGGTCGCACCGGACGTCCGACTCGATCTGTTCTATCCGAACTCCTTGAAGGGAGCTTTGACATTGGAAAAACCCTCACGGATCGGCGGCCGGCTGGATGACTTGGATCCCGTTGACGTAGCGCCGGTCCAATTGGAAAGCCTATCCTGAGTCGAACGGAATGTCCGCTTAGGGTCGGAAGCCGCCTTCCCTACCCCCGATAAACATCCCGAATCCCGTGTCGGCGTGCTCTCCTAAGGAGATACGGACCTAGCCAACTTTCAACCCATGCTATGGCTTGCAGTAAATAGCTGGGTAGCACGCACTGCCTTGGCACGAGTGAATGAAAGAAGAGATGATCCAGAAGAGTTGGGTGATGTGCCCCTTGACAACAGAACCTCTTTTTAGCCTCTCAAACTCTGTCCGCACTTCCTTCTTTGAGAGTGAAGAGCACGCTACGACACATTTTCTGTGTAGCCGGGGGTCTGCCAGTAGCGTCTTAATGTCGGAGTTGGCGCTCCTGTGGTCACCCAGCCGTGTTCTTTCAATTTTTGATCCACTGTATTTCTTGTTGAATTTGTGGTTTACCTTAGTCGAGAACGTGGTTGAGTTGAAATGCATACTGCCTAAGTTCTTGATGGCCTGCCCAATGACCTCATGTAGAGCACTCGCTGAATTGCTCGACTTCTTGGCGTGTTTAGAATGAATGAATGTCACGCGTGCAGACTTAAGGTCGATGGCGATGTGATCAGCCCATTCATTCCCGAGATCATCGCAAAACAGGTAGCTGTCATTTCGGTGCAAATGCTCTACCTTTGCGAACAGCGAGGACGGTTCGAACACAGCGGTTCGCCTGTTCACTTGACCTTTTTCACTCTTGGCGCTGGAGAAGCTACTAGTAGGTTCTAAGCAGTTCAGTATCGCATCCACCTCCGCTTTCCCGGCTCGACTCTCAAAACAGTTCTTCTTGATGTAGATGAAATCTGGCCTATCGAAGGAAACCATGAAGTAGCCATGATCAGTAATCCAGGACTGCAGGGTAATGTATTCATTTGGTCCTTTAATCTTCAGTCGCTTTAATGCAGCTGAGCTTGGTGATAAGGTCTTTTTGTTAATTCGAAGGGTGCCGCTTCGAGTGCCGACGAGGTGCTGTCCATTATCGATCTCGAAAGCAACATCCAGTGTTCCGAGAAACCTTTTCAGCGAGCTTGGCTTCAGCTTGTGGTACTTGCCATTTCTGTCATACCAAAGTTCGATGTTCTCTTCCGCCAGGTGCTCTTCGATGGCGGACCTTTCAAACAGAATGCTCGCAGGTCGAGCAGTCTTGAGCACTTCTTCCAAGGATACCCTTCGCGCGAAAGATGAGAAGAAGCTCTTGTTAACCCTTGGCTTAGACATTAGCGTGAACATCCGTGTCGACCACTCTGCCGCCTGCGCCACGCTGACGCGATCGGTCAGCTGATTGATCCGACCGGTATTGAGGCTGATCGATCGCACGTCGCTCTTAGTGCGGACCTGAGTGAAGCGCGGTATAGATCGTCCCGTAGCATGCGGCGACATATGACCCTTCAAATCGGGAGCTTCATAACTCCTGGCTCTAAGGCCTTTATCCGAAACGCTCATCTCTCGGGTGCTCAATTTTTGAATGAGAGATCTTGAGTCGTCAAACGTATTTAGAAGCTCTCCGTAGTCCGCAACCTCGAAATATTTTTCTAGAAGCGGCGTCAAAGTGGCGCAGCTTTTCTTGAAAATAGTTAATTCGCGAGCCCCAACCTCAATTATCACCAAATACGAAGCAATCGTGTCATAAATTTCGTGCCCTGGCGCGAAGTACGCCTCTCGTTTTGAGTAAAAGACGATCGCCGATATTTTTGCGTGTCCGCTTATTATACGCCTGACATCAAGCAGAACGTCATAATCCTTATCTTCGTTAGCGCGGGCAGCTTCAACGATCTTTTCCACATCACGATCAGTAATATCGGCTGAGGTCTTGACGAATGTTCCATTCAGAGTAATTCGGAGGTTATCGAATTTCAACGGCGCTGCCTTCATAGGGGTCCCTTCTAATTTTTCATCCTTACCAACATGATCTGACCTTGGCCTCAAGCAGATAGACGCGCCGCCCGTGCTTGCCCGCGATTTCTTCTGAGATCAGCGGAGTCCCGGCGCGAAACGTTGCTTCAAAGATCACGGCCTCGTCGCGTGACAACAACTCGGCCGCTTCTCGGAACGGGGTGTCAAGGTCGGTCGAGACAATCTAGATGCCGTCGAGAAGCGGGCACTTGGCCAGCCCCCCGACCTGACAATCGCCTTCGGCCAAGGCCTGCAAAAACACGCTGGGCGCCTTCGCATTCGCAAAGCAGGCATCCTCTAGGTAGATCAGCTTGATCGAGCATTCGAGGCCAAGCGAGAGACGGGTCTTGGTGAGGTGCAGCATGGGCCAGTTCCGGGCTAGTCGGTGATGGTGGGATCAGGGCGACGACGCCACGATGGTTGTGGTCGCCGCGCGAACGAAGGCTTCGGCGTTGTGAGGGTGGTAGTTCAGGCCGGCGTTTTCGAGCCGTTCGATTACCGAACGATGCACGGCTTCGTTCGCCCCGGGCGTCTGGCCCACGGGCCGTTCGAACGTGCCCAAGGCGTGGTAGATGCCTTTCATCGAGTCGGCCAGATAGGATTCGCTATGCGCCTCGAAAAACGACAGATAGTTTCGGTCGAACGCCAGCCCGAGTGCCTCGGCCTTCCCAACCATCCACTGAAGCGCGGCGTTGGCCAGGCCGTCGGGGGCATAGCCACCGCCGACGTTGCTGTGCACGCCAGGAAACCAAACCTGCTCGAGCGTACCGGTCCAGCCGGGCGGTATCGTCCACAGGTTGGCCGCGAAGGCTTTGCGGCGCTCGTCGATCGCGAGCGCGTGGTAGGCATGTTCGATGGCGGGATTCAGGCCGATGTCGTGGTACTGGTACTTGCCCTTGTTGAATAGCTGACCCAGTGCTCCTGGCGCCCCTAGGGCACCGACGGTGTCCCACACGCCGATCATCTTGATCGGCGGGCACGCGCGCGTCCCGCGCACGTTGTGGTTGGCCCGTTGCCATTGCAGCGTGCCTGGGCCCTGCCGGGACTCATAGCAGCCGTAGAGTTCCGGGACGTAGTAGTCGTCGTCCTTCTCGAGCAGGCCCACCAACCACAGGAAGCCGGCCAGGGTGCGGACGGTGAAGGCGCCGCGACTGAACCCGAACAAATACAGCTCGTCCCCTGGTGCGTAGTTGTAGAGAATGGAGCGGTACAACTCGCGAATGTTGTCTTCGATACCGTGACCGAACGCCCCACCGGTCAGCTTGTCCATCCCCTTTTCGGTACCGACGCCGTCGTGATAGATCACGATTTGATCCACGCCCACGGCATCGCGCGGTTGCACCGCCCGGGCGAGCTTGGTGACATTGGTGGGGCGGCGTTTCTTGGTCTTCTCGTCGAGTTGGTCGCGGATATTCCAGGTGCCGTCGGCACAGATCACGATGCGCTTCATGCGGGGCCTTCCTTCAGAGCTTGAGGTTGCAGCTCAGCGACAACGCGTCCTTCGCCGTGCGCGTGTCGAATACCTCGGAGTCCTTCTGCAACGCGGCGCACAACGTGCTGCGCGGCACTTCGGTCCGGTCCGCTGCAGAACCGTGCACGTCGTCCTTCGTCGACAGGAAGGAAATCAGGCGCGACTTGGCTTTCGGCCCGCCCCGGTGGGTGAATCCGTTCCATAAATCCTTGGGCGTGGCATTCAAGCTGCCGTGGTGGCCCACCTTGTACAGGTTGACCCCCGCCAGCTTTTCGCGCACACCCGGCTGTGACAGCGCGTACATCCAGTTCTCATACTGGGCGTCACCCGGGAACAACAGCCGAGTCTTGCCGATGCTGAAGAGCAAGATCACGCTGGTGTTGTTCATTTGATCATCGAGCGTGCGCACCAACGAGAGCGTGGATTCGGCATGCTCACGCTGCGCGTGATATCGGAACCAACGGGCATCCCAGGGCGGCCGCTGTAACTGGTGGCGCGGGAACAGCGGCCGGGCCTCGTCCACGTCGGAATCGCCTGCTTGCTGGGCCCAGAAGTCCGCCCGTGTCCGGGTCAGGTGCCAGAACTGATTCTTGTCCTTGGCGCGCTGCTTGCTGATCGTCTGCGTCTGTTCCAGATCCGGTGGTCCGAGCACGTCGACGTTGACGCCCGGCAGCAAGGTCCCCAACCCCGGGTTGTCCCCGAAGCGTACGTAGCGACGCCGACGCGACATCGTCATCAAGTTCTTGATCGCGTCACGATTGGCGAGCCCGTTGTCATCGCCCAGGAACTCTAACTGCTCCTTCACAGCTTTGAGGTGACGTCCGCGTAGACGCCGACTAGCCACGAGGGCGCGGCCGGCGTAGGCATTCATGTCGCGCAGCGCGCCCACGAACAAGGCGCGGCGCGCCCGTGCAGTGGCGGTCGACTTGGCGCGCTTGGCATCGCGGGCCGCCTCGGGATGTTCGGTCCAAGGTTGGATCACCAAGTCAGGCTTGAGCGCGCGAATTATGTCGCCCGGTCCGGCGCCCTTGCTGGTGGTGAAGCCGCTGATGTGGTCCTTGTGCCGGTGCGTCGCGACCACGGCATGCAGTTTGCCTTGGCAGTCGGTCGCGATCTGGTTGGCGATTTGCACCAGATACTTGCCGGTCGTCGGCTTGCCTGAGGGCAGCCGGGTCGAGCCGAAGTCGATCAGGATGTGTCGGTCGACTGTACCGTAGTGGAAGGTCAGCAAGAAGCAGTCACCAAAGCCCACATCATAGCTGCGTAGGGTGACCGACTGCGGTGCCGTTGATTTCTTCTTCGCGGCCATGCTCACCACCTTCCCTTCACTATCGCCGGATGCAAGGCTCTGGCTTGGTGCATGCGTCGAATGCGGGCGGTCGATGGCGTCGGCGTTGCCAGCTCGCCGCGGTCCCACAAGCTTTGCAGACGTGCAGTTTGGCGCGGGCTGCGAACGCTGGTGCCGACGTGGAACTTGAGCTGGCCGTACTCGCTGAAGATGAGGCTTCCGCCGCCGTACAAGGTGATCAGCAGGTTGGTCGGCATATCGTCCGGTTTGCGGATGCCCAGGGAAGCCAATTCACTGGAAAACACCTTGAGAGACTGCACGTACTCGACCACGGTCTCGCGCAGGATGGACTGGTCGTTGCTTACGCGCACCACCGGCCGCACGGAGGTCACCCGGGTAAAGGCACTGCGGTCGATGCCCAGGGCTACGGCGTTCTCCCACACAAAGCGAAACACCTCGGACGGGTCGCGTTGCATGCCCTCGAAGTGCGTGCCCGACAGGCTGAACGAGTCAGCCGCCGGCGGCTCCCAGATACCGTCCTTGTGCTTCGTGCTTCCAGGCATGACGCCGAACGCCTCAAAGGAGGAGCGCAAGTTGTCCCGGTACCGGTACCGGGTGTCGTCGGGATTGAGCTGGGCGTCTGCTGTCAACAGGGCACTGAGGTAATCAGGGAAGCTCACATCGACCGGTGGCAAGTAATCCAATGCGCGAATCGCGATACGCAACAGATGGCGTGCCGACGCCGCGCCCTCCTCTGCCGCGACCGCGCGACTGACCGAGCTGACGCGCTCGGCGCGCAACGGCTTGAGGCGATTCACCCACGTGCGCAAGAAGGCGCGGATCATGACGGCCACGAGCAATTCGCCGCGATCGTGCTCCTCGGCGAAGCGCTCGCCGTCGTACAACTCCTTGGACGGGCGAATGTTCAGCGAGTGGCGCAGCGCATCGGTCGGCACCCCCGGAATCGTGCCGCCCATCTGCTCGGCCAATCGCAGCAAGGCCGTGTCGCCCAGGTCTTTGACCGTCAATTTGGCAAAGGGGACCCGGCCATCGCGGCCGGTCAAGGGCACGAGCGCGCGCTCGACCACTTCTTGGCTGCGAAAGACCGACAGCAGTGCCACGATATCGGCAAACCCCTCGTGGAACGCCGCCTGGTCAGGCGATGAGGGATTCAGATAGAACGGTCGCAGTCCGTCGAGCAAGGCATGCGTCGTCTCGTGGGCGACGATGTCATGCGACAGGCAGGTATAGATCCGTTTTCCGCCATGGCGGTAGTAGCCGAAGGTCAGGCTTTCCGACTCGCGCGAATACGCCGCGTTGGCATCCTCGTAGGCATGCGGGGCGATCTTGAGTTGATGGCTGGGATTGACAAAGCCCCACCCGACGCGTCGGCCTAGGGCACACTCGAATTCCTGCAGCGTCGCCATGGCAATGGCATAGACATTTTGCTGATGGAAGAACGGGTCCCTGACCAGGCGCTCGTTGTCGGTGACTTTCGCGTAGACGTCCTCGTCGACATGGGATTGGCGCGACTGGTAGAACCGGTCGGCGGACGCGTCGTAATCGATCACGTGCACCCGGTGGCCCTTGGGGCCACGCTCCAAGCGCTCGGCGGCGATGGTGACGGTGGTGGTCAGCGCGCGACCGCCCGCACCCAGCAGGCCGGGATCTTGCGCCAGAATCGTCCAACTACGCATCGGCACGTCGTGGCGCGCGGGGTCATAGGACGGCAAACGAATGGATTCGGATGACATGCGGATCCCTCAGCGCGAATAGATGGGTATCGGACCGAGGCCTGGAACAGCCACGGTTAGAACTCGGCTGGATACGATGTGACGTATTGCGTTTTCTTGGACTCTTCTGTTTTTTCTATTGCGTAAGCAGCTTCGCCGAGGATCCTTGTGATTTCCTCATGTGAGAATTTCGCAGCCCTTGGCTGCGCGGCGGGCGGTTCGAGAGTCGTCGGCACTGCCTCTTCCAGCTTGCGTTGGAAAACGGCCAAGCCATCTGGGAATTGCACGAAGTCGCCCTCCGGCGGCGACTTGCCCAAGTCACTGCTAACGCGCGACGTGGAGATCACCGGCATTTCAATCACAGGTGGTCTTGCGCGTGCCCGCGGCATATCCGTCAACTGCGCGACGAGGGCACCCAAAGGTTCGACCCGTAGCCCGAAGCCGATCTCCTCCATGGCACCGGTGCCAAGCGCCGCCCCGCCGATCAGGCCGTTCCGTTGCTCGCTCAGCAAGGTCATCAAGTCGTCCGCCAACTCCCGGGCCGCGCCCTCCCCGTCCCGCAGGGCGCGCATGCGCAGACCGAGCGAGGTGAAACCGCATAGCTGCAAGACGGTGGCGTAGTTGCCCAGGGCGGTCGACAGGCTCACGGCGCGATAGTCGACGGTTTCATGAACAGAATCCTCCGGACTCCCTACTTCGCCCGGCAAAGACACTGGTACAGCGGCATCGGTTCCCAGACCCTCCGGGCTCGCGACTCCGCCTGACAAAGCCACCGGAACGGCGGTTTCAGCGATACACAAGTAGGCTGGGCGGCCCAGCGCGGCCGAAAGTCCGACGGCGTAGCCGTGCAATACTGGGCCCGCGGGCGTGGAATACCCGAGATGGGCTTCGACTTGTCGATGGTAGGCGGCATCAGCAACGCGTTGGTTTGCGCGGACCCCACGCCGTTGCAAGCTTCCCTTCGCCTCGGCCAAGGCCACGCCGCATCCTGCGACAGCACCGCCTTCGTAGAGAAAATCTCCAAGCGGCCTGCGCGTGGAAATCAACGCACTAGCCTGGTCACGCCACACGTACCTCAACGACTCCATATACAAATCGCACACGCCGGCGCCAATTCGCCCCGCCAAGGCGGTTCGCTCGGGCCCATTCAAATGCCCGAGGTCATTCGAAAATACCAACACATGCGTGCCTTCATCCACAAAGAAGTCCACGCTTGTCGCTGCGGCCAGTAGTTGGGCTCGGAGGAGTAAGGGCGGCGCGCCGGACATGAGTGCTGTGCGTGCCATGGCTGCATGAAGCTTCAGCCGACCAATGCGTAGTTGTGGTGTCGGCAAAGGCGCTACAAACCCGCCCGATCCATACGACAGGGGACCATTCGGCACGTGACGACTAGGCGGGTAAGCTGGCACGAGCTTGCACGAACGTTTCCATCGCGTGGCCATCACAATACTCCGCTTTTCGCTCCTACGCCGCGGATCGGCTGCCATATAACTCGCGTCCGCTTCCGAGAAAACGCGCCGAGAGTCAATAACCTGACATTATCTGTCGTGACCAATGACTACAAGAGAATTATTTATCATGAAAAGGATGCGACAACCTCATGTACGGCTAAGAATGATCCGAAAAGCGGTTTGAACAATTAACGCTATCTATCACTACCGCAGGCACTGATCCATTGCATTTATAAAGAACGAGTTTAAATCACGAAGAGTAATTTTAGTACCCGGATCGCCAGTTGGTTTCAAGCTGCGTTGGGTAAGTTTGGCAGGTCAATCCCCCCCACCCGATAAGAATCCCTAATCGAATTCCTGAAAAGGATTGACTGCAGAAGTTCAAGCAGCCATTCGATGTTCGTAGTACGGCCGCTGCCGATCATCCAGAATCGCGTACAGCGCCGAGAGGTCGTTCGGGTCTGGATTGAGCCATGCATCCAGATACTCCTCCCTGATCGGGACGATGCAGCGATCATGCCCGGCCGCCGCAACTTCCGGCGGAGGTTCGTCGGTGATCGCGGCGAATGACCACAGCTCCTCACCATCTTCCTGCCAATGCGCGTACAGGCAGGCGACCAGCATCTCCTGATGCGGCTGCGGCCTGAACTCGAGTACCACGTATTCTTCGGCTTCGCCTGCGGCAAGCTCCCGACCCTCGACCCGATGGCGGCTGACGTTCTCGTAGAACGCATCGCAGACGATGACGCCATGCGTATGCCCGAACTGGCCTTTCCAGAAGCCTTCGAGGTTGTCGCGGCGAGCGTTGTAGGTGCCGGGATACTTTGCGTCGTAGAACGCGGGCTTGCCGGCGGGCCGGCATTGGTAGCGCATCGGCTTGATCACGCGCCTGCCGTGCTCCATCACCATGACCGGCGCATAGACACCTGGGAAGATCCGGCGATCGCGATCCGCCGGTGTGCTGCGCCGCAGGTCGGCGAGTTTTCCCTTCGCCCATTCGATCTTGTTCGTGGCGATGCGTTGGTCGTCGAGCGCCTTCTTCGTCGACTTCGTGCGCAACGTTCGCTCTGCACCAGCGAGACGCCTGCGCTGGGAGAACAGGAGCTGTTCCAGTTCAGATGCCTGCTGCGCGTTCCAGGCCTCGATGCTTCCGGCAATTTCGCGCGTCTCGAGCGTGCCTGCGCGCAAGAAGGCATCGTCCATTGCCTTGGTCGTCTTGACCTTGGCGCCCTGCTCACGACTGGCGTACAGCTCCACAAACTCGCGAATGCTGATCATCGCGCCGAAGCGGCGGACGTAGTCCTGGTAGGCCTGCCAGACCTGGGCCGAGTAGCACATCGATGCAACCCCTGTTGCCACGACTGTTAGTGATTGTGCACCGCTGGCACGAGGTTGTTGGGCCAAGCCCGTGCCGGGATTAGGATTTTAGTAATCCTACTAATTCAGCGTAGCATGCGCTGTCTCAGGACGTGATACGACCTGCCCCGAGACTCCGCGCCATGCCTTCCCGTTCAGCTTCCAAAACCGGATTCCACGCTCAGGGAGGAGCGGATTGATGGGCGCCGTGGTCGCCCTCGACGGCCTGCTCGCTGCCCGCCAGGTCTGGCGCGGCCGTCCCGTCTGCGTGCCGGCGACGGCTCCGGAGCCCACTGGCCATGCGGCGCTGGACGAGGCGCTGCCCACCAGTGGCTGGCCCGAGCATGCCTTGAGCGAGGTCCTGCTCCCCGCGGATGGCGTGGGAGAGCTCGCTCTGGTCTGGCCGACCTTGGCCCGGCTGACTAGCGCCGGGCAGCGGGTGGCCCTCATCGCTCCGCCCTACCGTCCCCATGCGCCGGCATGGCATTCCGCAGGATTGGATCTACGGCAGGTGCAGGTGATCGAAGCCGGCCCGCGCGATGCGCTCTGGGCGACCGAGCAATGCCTGCGCTCAGCCGCCTGCAAGGCGGTGCTGTGTTGGCCGCAGAAGGCGGACGACCGTGCCCTACGCCGGCTGGCGACGGCCGCGGCCGACGGGCAATGCCTGGGCATCGCCTTCCGCTCGCTGCGCGATGCCGCGAATCCGTCGCCAGCGGCGTTGCGGCTGGCGATCGAACCGGCGGAACGCGGGGTGCGCGTGCTCAAGTGCCGCGGCGGCACGCCGCCTGCCCGGCCGATCGCCCTGACCGGCACGCACTGAGGTGCGCTCATGCACTGGGCCTGCCTGCTGCTGCCACATCTGGCGATGGACGCTGCCCTCCGCGCCCTACCGGAGCCAGAACGACCGCTGGTGCTGGTCGTCGGCCCGGCGCAGCGCCGCGTGCTGCATGCGGTCAGTCCTGCCGCGGCAGCGCTCGGGCTGCGGCGCGGCATGCTGGTGTCCGCCGCACAGGCGCTCACCCCTGCGTTCGTGCCGCACGAGTACGATCCCAAGACCGAGGAACAGGCCCGCGACCTGCTGGCAACCTGGGCCTACAGCTTCAGCTCGCAGGTCAGCCTCGATTTCGCACACGCGCTGGTGCTGGAGATCGGCGCCAGCCGCGCCCTGTTCGGCGACTGGCCGATGCTGTCCCGACGCCTGCGCGCCGAGCTGACCGACCTCGGATTCCGGCATCGACTGGTCGCCGCGCCGAACCCTTACGCCGCCCGGGTGCTGGCCAACGCCTTTGAAGAGATCGGCATCGACGAACCACGCCTCGAAACGGCGCTGGGTCAGCTGCCCATCGAGCGAAGTGGGCTGCCGATGGAGATCGCAACCGCGTTCTCGCGTATGGGCATGCGCAGGCTGCGGCAAGTGTTCGAGTTGCCGCGCGAGACGGTGACGCGGCGCTTCCCGAAGACGGTGCTCGCCCATCTCGACCAGATCCGCGGTCACGTCGAGCCGCCATTGCGCTACTTCGAGCCGCCCGACCGCTTCGAGGCGTTGATCGAGTTCGAACATGAGGTCGAGACGAGCCAGGGTCTGCTGTTCCCACTGCGCCGGCTGACCTCGGACTTGTCGGCCTTCCTCTCCAGCCGCGACGGCGGTGTGCAGCGGTTCTCGCTCCACTTCGCCCACGAGTTCCATCCGACCACGGTCATCGCCATCGGCCTGCTCTCGGCAGAGCGCGATGCCGGCGTGCTGTTCGACATCGCCCGCAGCCGGCTCGACCAGGTTCGCCTGCCGGCGGCGACGAGGGCGCTGCGGCTGGTCGCGGACGAACTGCCGGCCTTCGTGCCAGCCTCGCGCGACCTGTTCGACACCCGGCCGCAGCAGGCGGTGCCGTGGGAACAACTGCGCGAACGTCTGCGCGCTCGGCTTGGCGACGACGCCGTGCACGGCATCGGCCTGCAGGCGGACCATCGCCCCGAGCGTGCAACTGGCGAAACGATGTCGCGCGACCTGCCGCTACGGCTGCCGCATCGGCCGGGCTGGTTGCTTGATCGACCGATCCCGCTGCGCGAGACACGGTTCGAGATCCTCTCCGGCCCGGAGCGCATCGAGTCCGGCTGGTGGGACGGCGACGATGCGCGTCGCGACTACTACGTCATCCGGACGGTGCAGGGCCAGCGCGCCTGGGTGTTCTGCGCCCCGGGCGAACGCGGCCCGTTCCAGCTCCATGGCTGGTTCGCATGAAGGATGAAGCGCCCCCCGAGTACGTCGAGCTGCACTGCGTGTCGGCGTTCTCGTTCCAGCGCGGGGCATCCACGGCGAAGGAGTTGTTCGAGCGCGCGAGGCGCTGCGGGTACCGAGCGCTGGCGATCACCGACGAGTGCTCGATGGCCGGCATCGTTCGTGCCCACGAAGCGTCAAGGGAGTTTGAGCTGCCGTTGATCGTCGGGAGCGAGATGCAGATCGAGGACGGTCCGAAGCTGGTCCTATTGGCCGCCGACCTCGATGGCTACGTCGCGCTGTGCCGGCTGATCACCGTCGCACGGCGACGCGCCGCGAAAGGCGAGTACCGGGCGCTGCGGGCCGACTTCACGGACATCCCGGCCGGGCTTCTCGCACTGTGGGTTCCGGCACCGAAGCTCCCCGATGCCGATGCGCAGTGGCTGCTTGAGCGCTTCGATCAGCGCCTGTGGATCGCGGTCGAATTGCATCGCGACGCAGACGATGCGCAGCGCCTTGCGCAGTTGCGTGCATTCGCGGCACGGCACACGCTGCCGTTGGTGGCAGCAGGCGACGTCCACATGCACGTGCGGCGGCGCCGGGCGCTGCAGGACACGCTGACCGCGATCCGCCACCACACCACCGTCGCCGATGCCGGCTGGCGACTGTTCCCCAACGGCGAGCGCCACCTGCGCACGCGTGAGGCGCTGGCGGCGGTCTATCCGGCCGATCTGCTGGCCGAGACGCTGCGCATCGCCGATCGGTGCCGTTTCACGCTCGACCAGCTGCGCTACACCTACCCGCACGAGCTGGTGCCGGACGGCCACACGCCCACCAGTTGGTTGCGGACGCTGACCGAGGAAGGCATCCACTGGCGGTGGCCAGCTGGCGTGCCGGTGCGCGCCCGGGAGCTGATCGAGTACGAACTGCAGCTGATCGCAGAACTGCAATACGAGTCCTACTTCCTCACCGTGCAGGACATCGTCCGTTTCGCCCGCAGCCGCAGCATCCTCTGCCAGGGCCGCGGCTCAGCGGCCAACTCTGCGGTCTGCTTCGCGCTGGGCGTGACCGAGCTCGATCCATCGCGCATGAACCTGCTGTTCGAGCGCTTCATCTCGCGCGAACGCAACGAACCGCCGGACATCGACATCGACTTCGAGCACGAGCGGCGCGAGGAAGTCATCCAGTACATCTTCGACCGCTACGGCCGCGACCGGGCCGCGATGACGGCGGTGGCCAACAGCTACCGCGGTCGTGGCGCGGTGCGCGACGTCGCCAAAGCGCTCGGCCTGCCGCCCGACCAGGTGGACCGGCTGGCGCGCACGATGGATCGGTGGGGCGGCCACGCGCCCGTGCCGGAATACCTGCGCGAGCAGGGCTTCGACCCGGATACGCCGATTCTGCGGCGGGTGATCGCGTTGACGGCTGACCTGATGGACTTCCCGCGCCACCTGTCGCAGCACCCGGGCGGCATGGTGATCTCCGAACATCCGCTGCACACCCTGGTGCCCACCGAGAACGCGGCGATGGAAGGCCGCACCGTGCTGCAGTGGGACAAGGACGACCTCGACACACTCGGCCTCATGAAGGTGGACTGCCTCGCGCTGGGCATGCTCACCGCCGTGCGCAAGACGCTGGACCTGCTGCGCGCCACCGAGCGCCGCGACCTGTCGATTGCCACGATCCCCGCTGAGGACAAGGCGACCTACGCCATGATCGGCCGCGCCGACACCATCGGTGTATTCCAGATCGAATCACGCGCGCAGATGGCGATGCTGCCGCGGCTCAAGCCCACCTGCTTCTACGACCTCGTGATCGAAGTCGCGATCGTGCGGCCCGGCCCTGACCTGCGTACGGATCTTGTAGCCACTCAGGCGGTGAGTCCCGTGGGGAGGGTATCGGGTTCGGACCAGTTCCG
>NZ_JBQUZW010000023.1:0-21554 GCF_056313665.1 Lysobacter sp. DMC104
GCCGGAACTGGTCCGAACCCGATACCCTCCCCACGGGACTCACCGCCTGAGTGGCTACAAGATCCGTACGCAGGTCAACCCTATGTCCTGGATGGGTAAGCATGCCGGCCTCTACTTTGATAACAGCGGAGATGGGCCCGTATTAGTCGATCCTCATGGGTCGTATTGGGAGCACCTAGGTCAACCGCCTGAATTCATTCATGAGGGTGCCGATGCAAACCTGCAGGACTATCTTGAATATCAGAGAGCTGACGGTCCGAACGTAAGGACGTACACATTTGCCACCACGCCAAAGCAGGAGAAAGAGATATTAAATAGACTCATTGGTGAATACGGCGATGGATTTACGTGCGCGGATGGCGTCAGCTCCTTAATTGACGGTGTTGGTCCCTTCAAAGGGCTGGGCACATACCTGACTCCGGACGGTCTTGAGGAAGCTTTGCGGCGGCTGAAGGGGCAGTACTCTCCCAGTCCCTTCATCCCAAACCCGTATCTTCCGGATCCGCACAAGTGATCGCCGCAAATAATTTTTGTCGATTAAAGAAGCTAGTCTGGAGGTGGTCTTGTGAGAGCAACCGTCTTTATTTTGTGCTATACGCTCATCGCCGCAACGCTCGCGATCGTGGCGTTTCCAATTCCGGACTTTCTCTTGGGTCTCGGGTCTCCCAATAACGTGAATGTGGGGAGGTATTACATGGCGAGCGATTTAGTGTTCGTCTGGTTTATCACTTGCTTTTGCGTTCTGGTATTTCTGTGTCTTTGTAAGGTCGTGCTAAAAATCCTTAAGATTAGAAAATCTTTTTGGACTTTGGCGTTGATAGGCAGTGGCCTCGGAGCACTCGTGGTTACTTTTTACTTTCTGCTCAATCACAGAGCGAATTTCATGGCCGGGCTCATGGGGTTGGCGAGCGTCAAGGCATACATCTTCTTCTCGCTGCTCGGCGCAGCCTTTATGGTGCAGTCTAGAGCCCATGAAAACCACAAGGCCCGTGTGCAAGTTTAGTAATTGCCCGACACCCGGGTCTCGGCGGAGGCGGTCACGCGGCGAGTGTGTCGGGTTCGATTTCGGCTGTCACCTCCTGCTCGGGAGCGATGGGCGGCAGGACCTCGATCGTGAGCGTCTCGCGTAGCGCCTGAGCGGGCGTTTGGCCCTTCAGGCGATAGCCCTGATGGCTGCGTTCGAGGTTGTAGTAGTGCAGGAAGGCATCGAGGTCGCGTTGGATCTCGGCGGGCGTGATGTACCAGGTTTGTCGCCCAGCGACGCGGAAGCATTCGTCGAGCAGCGTGCGGTTCATGCGCTCGACGAAGCCGTTGTTGCGCGGCGTGGCGATCTTCGTGGTGCGGTGTTCGATGTCTTCCATCGCCAGCAGCAGTTCGTACGGATGCTGCTCGGGTTTTCCGCAGAACTCGCTGCCGTTGTCGGTGAGGATGGATTGCACCGGCACGCCCAGGGCTTCGTAGAACGGCAGCACGCGGTCGTACAGCGTGTCCGCGGCGGTGATCGGCATCTTGCTGGTGTAGACCTTGGCGAAGGCCAGCGAGCATAAGGTGTCGACGACGACCTGGACGTAGACCTTGCCGACCCCCTTGAGCGTACCCCAGTAGAAGGTGTCCTGATTCAGGAGCTCTCCGGGTGCGGAGGACTCGACGTGTTGCGGGATGGCATCGCTACCGGCGCGTTCGAGCAGGCGCATTTGCTCGTCGGAGAGGAGGAAGGTAGTGTCGCGGGCGCGAGCCTCCAGCCGGAGCAGACGCCGATGGCGCTTGAGCAGGTCGTGTCGCTGCTAGACACCACGTACGCCCGAGGGGCTGACTTCGATCCCGGAGAGCCGAAGCTGGTTGGCGACGAATTGGGATCCCTTGGTGGGGTGCTTGAGGCAGAAGTCGAAGATGGCGGTTTCGACCTCGGGGCTGACCCGGTTGGGATGTGGTCCGCGCGGCCCCCGTTTCTGCTCGACGAGGCCGGCGACACCGGCGGTCTGGAAGGCACGCTTGATCTCGTAGAACGAGTCTCGGTGGTAGCCCATGAGCTGGCAGGCCTTGGAGACGTTGCCGAGTTCTTCGGCCAGTTGCAGCAACGAGAACTTGCGCTTGGTAATCTGTTCGGAAGCGGTCATCTGGGTTCTCCGGGTGTGACTGGAAGGTGTGGTAACCACCAATCTACCGAAGGCCCAGGTGCCCGCCCTGAAACGAGCATTTCAGGGGCGGACTGTCGGGGAAATACTCAACTCATACAACCGGACATCCGATGAGCAGAGCTATCTGGCATCTTCGGCGCAGGACTCGGCGTGCTCGGCTTCTTCGACCACTTTGCGCTGTCGGCGCTGGTCATCGCGCTGCCGATGGCGGTGTCCGGCCTGATGCTCTGGCGCAGCGGCATCGAGACGCGCGGCCGCTCGCTGGAAGGCATCGAAGCGGCGATGGAGCGGGCGTCGTAGCGCCCGGCGCGCGCGTCAGCGTGCGCCGATGAACCGCACGATGCTCCCCGCCGCATCCCGCCCTTCCTGCACGGCGGTGACGACGAGGTCCGCGCCGCGGACGCCGTCGCCGCCGGCGAATAGTTTCGGGTTCGCGGTCTGGTACGGGTGCACGGGATTCGCGGGATCGAAGTGGAACGGATGGTGTGGCGGCGGTGCGGGAGTGACGCGGATGCGGCCGTCATCGTGCAGCGTGACGCCGTGTGCGACGAGCCACGCCGGCGGGTCGGGCTGGAAGCCGAACGCGATGAGCACGATGTCGGCGTCGAGGTCGACTTCGCTGCCGGGCACCTGTTCTGGGCGACGGCGGCCACGCGCGTCGGGTTCGCCGAGGCGGGTTTCGGCGACGCGCACGGCGCGAACGTGGGCGTTGCCGTCGTCGAGCAGCGCCAGCGGCGCGCGCTGGAACAGGAAGCGCACGCCTTCCTCGCGCGCGTTCGCGACCTCGCGCGCGGAGCCGGGCATGCTGGCTTCGTCGCGGCGATAGACGCAGCTCACTTCGGCCGCGCCCAGGCGCACGGCGCTGCGCACGCAGTCCATGCCGGTGTCGCCGCCGCCGAGCACGACCACGCGCTTGCCGCGCAGGTCGGGCAGTTCGACGCGATCTTCCCAGCCGGCGATCGGCCGGCCGGCGGCATTGTCTTCGCCGATGACGATGCGTCCGTTCTGCACGAGGAACGGCAGCGCCGGCAGCACGTTGTGCAGGTCCTGGCCGGGCAACTGGCCGTCGGTGTAGCGATAGCTGCCGAGGCCGAGGAACACGGCGTCGAAGTCGGCGAGCAGCGTGTCCAGCGACACGTCGCGGCCGATCTCGACGCCGAGGCGGAATTCGACGCCCATGCCTTCGAGCACGCGGCGGCGTTCGGCGATCACGGTCTTTTCGAGCTTGAAGCTGGGGATGCCGAACTGCAGCAGGCCGCCGATCTGTTCGTAGCGATCGAACACCACGGCCTGCACGCCCGCGCGTGCGAGCCGGTCCGCGCAGGCGAGGCCCGCGGGGCCGGCACCGACGACGGCGACGCGCTTGCCGGTGGCCGGCGCGTGCGAGAGATCGGGCGTCCAGCCTTCGGACAGCGCCTTGTCGACGATGTATTTCTCGACCGCGCCGATGGTGACCGCGCCGAAGCCGTCGTTGAGCGTGCACGAGCCTTCGCACAACCTGTCCTGCGGGCAGACGCGACCGCAGATCTCGGGCAGCGGATTGGTCTCGTGGCACAGCGCCGCGGCTTCGTGCACGCGGCCTTCGCGCGCGAGTTCCAGCCACTGCGGGATGAAGTTGTGCAGCGGGCAGCCCCAGCTGCAGTACGGGTTGCCGCAGTCGAGGCAGCGCGATGCCTGGGTCTTCGCTTCGGCTTCGCCGAAGCGGCCGTACAGCTCGTGCCAGTCGCCGTCGCGACGCGCTTCGACCGGCACGCGATCGGGCATCTGCCGCTGCGATTGCAGGAACGCCTGCGGGGTCTTCTTGCTCATGAATGTGACCCGGTAGAGCGGCCTTCAGGCCGCTGCGCGAAGGGTGGGAAGCGTGTGCAGCGGACTGAAGGCCGCTCTACCGAAAACAACGGCATCATGCGGCCCTCCGCAACGTTTCACCCAGCGACTCGATGCTCACCGCCTTCGGCTTCACCAGCCAGAACTTGCCGAGATAGTCGCGGAAGTTGTCGATCAGCCGCTGTGCGAGCGCGCTGCCGGTGAGGCGCTGGTGGCGTTCGAGCAGGTCGAGCAGGTGCGAGCGGTGGTTCTCGAAGCCTTCGTGGTTGATGCGCAGGATGTCGATCAGCTCGTGGTTGTAGCGATCGACGAAATCGCGGTCGATGTCGAGCACGTAGGCCATGCCGCCGGTGAAGCCGGCGCCGAAGTTCAGGCCGGTGCGGCCGAGCACCGTCACGATGCCGCCGGTCATGTACTCGCAGCAGTGGTCGCCGGCGCCTTCCACGATCGCCAGCGCGCCGGAATTGCGCACGCCGAAGCGTTCGCCGGCGCGGCCCGCGGCGTACAGCTCGCCGCCGGTGGCGCCGTACAGGCAGGTGTTGCCGAGGATCGGCGATTCGCTGGCGACGTAGCGCGCGCCCTGCGGCGGGCGGATGACGATGCGGCCGTCGGCCATGCCCTTGCCGACGTAGTCGTTGGCTTCGCCTTCGAGTTCGAGGTGCAGGCCGCCGGCGAGGAACGCGCCGAAGCTCTGGCCGGCGCTGCCGTCGAAGTGCAGGTCGATCGGCGCGCCGTGCATGCCGTGGTTGCCGTGCAGGCGGGCGATGCGGCCGGACAGGCGCGTACCGATGCTGCGATCGGTGTTGCGGATCGCATGGCGGAACGTACCGCCGCGCTTGTGTGCGATGGCGTCGGCGAGGTCGCTCTCCAGCGTCGCGGCGAGGCCGGTCGGTGCCGGCTGCGGCGCGCGCACGCCGCAGCGCGCGGGGCCGACGAGGCCGTCGGTCGACAGCAGCGGCGCGAGGTCGAGCAGGCGATGCACCGGCAGCGTGCCTTCGGTCTGGCGCAGCAGATCGGTACGGCCGACGATCTCGTCCAGCGTGCGCGCGCCGAGCTGCGCGAGATAGCCGCGCACTTCCTCGGCGAGGCCGCGGAAGAAATGCTCGACGCGTTCGGGCAGGCCGGTGAAGTGGTCCTCGCGCAGGCGGTCGTCCTGCGTGGCTACGCCGGTGGCGCAGTTGTTGAGGTGGCAGATGCGCAGGTACTTGCAGCCCAGCGCGATCATCGGCGCGGTGCCGAAGCCGAACGATTCGGCGCCGAGCAGCGCGGCCTTGATCACGTCGAGGCCGGTCTTCATGCCACCGTCGGCCTGCACGATCACGCGGTCGCGCAGGCCGTTGGCGATCAGCGACTGCCGCGCTTCCGACAGGCCGAGTTCCCACGGCGTGCCGGCGTAGCGGATCGAGGAGATCGGACTGGCACCGGTGCCGCCGTCGTGGCCGGAGATGGTGACGAGGTCGGCGCCGGCCTTCGCGACGCCGGAGGCAATCGTGCCCACGCCGGCATGCGCCACCAGCTTCACCGAGATCAGCGCCTCGGGATTCACCTGGCGCAGGTCGTAGATCAGCTGCGCGAGGTCCTCGATCGAGTAGATGTCGTGGTGCGGCGGTGGCGAGATCAGGCCGATGCCCGGGCGCGCGTAGCGCAGCCGCGCGATCAGCGCGTTGACCTTGTGGCCGGGCAGCTGGCCGCCTTCACCGGGCTTGGCGCCCTGCGCGACCTTGATCTGCAGCACTTCCGCGTTGACGAGGTATTCGGGGGTCACGCCGAAGCGGCCGGACGCCACCTGCTTGATCTTCGACACCTTGTCGGTGCCGTAGCGCACCGGGTCTTCGCCGCCTTCGCCGGAATTGCTGCGGCCGCCGAGGCGGTTCATCGCGATCGCCAGCGCCTCGTGCGCTTCCGGCGACAGCGCGCCGAGGCTCATCGCCGCGGTGTCGAAGCGCTTGACGATGCTTTCGACCGGTTCGACCTCGTCGAGCGGAATGGCCACGGCCTTCGCCGTGTCGAGCGCGAGCAGGTCGCGCAGCGCGGCGGGCGGGCGGCCGTTCACCGCGGCGGCGTAGGCGCTCCAGTCCTCGCGCAGGCCGCTGCGCACGGCGCGCTGCAGCGTGGTGACGACGTCGGGGTTGTACTGGTGGTACTCGCCGTTCGGCGTGAACTGCAGCAGACCGCCGAATTCCGGCAGCGCGTTGTTGTCCCAGGCGCGCGCGGCGACTTCGGCAGTTTCAGCCTGCAATTGTTCGAACGTGGCGCCGCCGATGCGCGAGGGCGTGCCGGTGAAGCACAGGTCGACGACTTCCTTCGCGAGTCCGACGATCTCGAACAGCTGCGCGCCGCGGTAGCTGCCGATGGTGCTGATGCCCATCTTCGAGATGATCTTCAGCAGGCCCTTCTTGATGCCGCGGCGGTAGCTGCGGCCGATCTGGGTGCCTTCGCCGTGCTTGGTCTTGAGGATGCCGCGCTCGCCGAGGTCGTGCAGCGTCTGGTAGGCGAGATAGGGATACACCGCGGTCGCGCCGTTGCCGATGAGGCAGGCGAAGTGGTGCGGGTCGCGCGCGGTGCCGGTTTCGACGATGAGGTTGGACGTGCAGCGCAGGCCGGTGCGCACCAGATGCTGGTGCACCGCGCCGGTGGCGAGCAACGCATGCACCAGCAGGTGGTCGCGGCGCGGGCGGCGGTCGGTGAGGATCAGCAGCAGCACGCCGTCGCGGGCGGCGGCCTCGGCCTCGGCGCACAGGCGTTCGAGCGCGGCGCGCAGGCCTTCCTCGGGCGAATAGTTCAGGTCGAGGTAGCGATGCGATTCGGCGTACGGCGCCATCGTCAGCAGCTGGCGCTGCTTGCGCTGCGACAGCACCGGCGAGTTCAGCATGACGTGCGCGACCTGCTCCGGCCCGTCGGCGAAGAGGTTGCCCTCGCGGCCGATCTGCGTGCCCAGCGACATCACGCAGTCCTCGCGCAGCGAGTCGATCGGCGGATTGGTCACCTGCGCGAACGCCTGGCGGAAGCGGTCGTACAGCGGCCGCACCTGCGCGGAGAGCGCGGCCATCGGCACGTCGTCGCCCATCGAGCCCACGGCTTCCTGTTCGGTTTCCGCCAGCGGGCGCAGGATCTGCTCGCGTTCCTCGCGGGTGAGCTGGAACAGCTTCTGGAAGCCGGCCAGCGTCGACGCGTCGAACGGCATCGAGGTGAGGTTCGGATCGACCAGTTCGGTGTGCAGGTAGGTCATGCCCTGCTTCAGCCACTGCTTGTACGGCGCGCGCGCGCGGTTGATCGCGTCGATGGCGTCGGAATCGAGCAGGCGGCCGGTCTCCAGGTCCGCGGCGATCATCTGCCCCGGGCCGAGCTTGCCCTTGGCGAGGATGCGGGTGTTGTCGACGTCCCACACGCCGGCTTCGGACGCGACCATGAAGGTGCGGTCGTCGCTGATCTGCCACCGCGCAGGGCGCAGGCCGTTGCGATCGACCGTGCACGCGGCGAAGCGGCCGTCGAAGGCGACGATGCCGGCCGGGCCGTCCCACGGCTCGCTGTTGAGCGCGTAGTACTCGTAGAACGCCAGCAGGTCGGCGTCCTTGTATTCCAGCGACTGCGTCGCCGGCGGGATGAGGATGCGCAGCGCCTTCAGCAGGTCCATGCCGCCGGCCTGGAGCAGCTCCAGCATCGAATCGAGGCTCTGCGAGTCGGAGCCGTTCATCTCGATCGGCGGATCGAATTCCGCCGGATCGAAACCGTTCGGCTGCCACACGTGGGCGCGCGCACGGGCCCAGACGCGGTTACCGGCGATCGTGTTGATCTCGCCGTTGTGCGCGAGCAGGCGGAACGGTTGCGCCAGCGGCCAGCGCGGGCTGGTGTTGGTGGAGAAACGCTGGTGGAAGACCACCGCGCTGCTGGCCAGCTCCGGCCGTTGCAGGTCGGGATAGAGCTTCGGCAGCGATTCCGGCAGCACCATGCCCTTGTAGCCGATGCTGCTGGCCGAGAGGCTGACCACGTGCAGGCCGGGCACGTCCTGCAACGCCTGTTCGGCGCGGCGTCGCGCCACGTACAGCGCACGCTGGAATTCCGCCGCCGCCATGCGCGCGCCTTCGACGTCGAGCACGGGTACCACGAAGATCTGTTCGATGGCCGGCAGGTGCGCGCGGGCGAGTTCGCCGCAGACCGAATCGTCGACCGGCACCGTGCGCCAGCCCGACACCGCCAGGCCGACGCCGCGCAGCGCCTGCGCGAAGGCGGCGCGGACGCGGTCGATCGCGTCCGCGTCGTGCGGCATGAATACGATTCCCGAGGCGTAGCGCTGGCCGAGGACGATGCCGGATTCGGCCGCGATCGCGCGGAGGAAGGCGTCCGGGGTCTTCAGCAGCAGGCCGCAGCCATCGCCGGTGAGGCCGTCGGCGGCGACACCGCCGCGGTGGGTCATGCGTGCCAGCGCCTCCAGCGCGCTGCGCACGAGGGCGGGGCTTGGACGATCGTCGAGTTGCGCGATCAGCCCGAAACCGCAGGCATCACGCTCGTCGCGCGGGTCGTAGAGGCCGGTCAGGCCGCGTTGGTCGCTTTCCATCGGACGGGCTCCGGGAAGGGAACGCCAGGGGATTCACGAGGAATCGGGAGGCGCGGACGCCCTCGCGGGCCGGGCGGGTCCACGGGAGCGTCCATCGCAGGATGACCCGACTTAAGCACAATTGGTGCACTGCGGCAACCGGGGGGAACGGTCCATTCGTCGAAGGGTGTCCTCCGTCGCGGACACCGTGGTCAGGCCGTGCGGACTAGAGCGTGTCATGCACTTTTTCATGCGCCGCATCGGTGGCCCAGGGGCGCAACCCTTCGGGAAACCCGTCCGCGGGCGCGATCCGGCGTTGCGTCCCTTGCCAAGGCCACCCGCCTTGGCGGCGGGCCGCGCCTTGGCTCGCGCCCGCGGACGGGCTTCGCGGCGTATGAAAAAGTGCATGACACGCTCTAGACTGCGCCCTCGCTCCGCTTCCTCCCCGTCCCCACGTGAACACGCCCCTGGTCGCCGGCCGGCGCCGCGCCGCGCTGGCCTTCATCTTCGTCACCGTGCTGATCGACGTGCTGGCGTTCGGCGTCATCATCCCGGTGCTGCCGCACCTGGTGCAGCAGTTCGTCGGCGGCGACGAGTCGAAGGCGGCGTACTGGGTCGGCGTGTTCGCCAGTGCGTACTACTTCGTGCAGTTCTTCAGCTCGCCGATCCAGGGCGCGCTGTCGGATCGTTACGGCCGCCGGCCGGTGATCCTGCTGTCGTGCCTCGGCCTCGGCATCGACTTCGTGTTCATGGCGCTGGCACCGGACCTCGCGTGGCTGTTCGTCGGCCGCATCATCTCGGCGATCACCTCGGCCAGCTTCAGCACCGCGAATGCCTACATCGCCGACGTCACCGCGCCGGAAGAACGCGCCAAGGGCTTCGGCATGATCGGCGCGGCGTTCGGCCTCGGCTTCGTCATCGGTCCGCTGCTCGGCGGCGTGCTGGGCGACATCGACCTGCGCCTGCCGTTCTGGTTCTCCGCGGGCCTGGCGCTGCTGAACGTGCTGTACGGCCTGTTCGTGTTGCCCGAATCGCTGCCGCCGGAGAAGCGCACGTCGACCTTCGACTGGTCGCACGCGAAGCCGATGGGCGGTGTGGCATTGCTGCGCGACTATCCGGCGATCTGGGGCCTGGTCGCGCTGGTGTTCATGGCGAACTTCGCGCACTACGTCTATCCGAGCACGTTCGTGCTGTTCGCCGACGTCCGTTACGGCTGGGACCAGAAGCATGCCGGCTACGTGCTGGCGGTGGTCGGCGTGATCAGCGTGATCGTCAACGCGGTGCTGGTCGGCAAGCTGGTGAAGGCGCTGGGCGAACGTCGCGCGATCCTGCTCGGCCTGGCCTGCGGCATCGTCGGCTTCCTGATCTACGGTGTCGCCGATACCGGTTGGCTGTTCCTGTGCGGCCTGCCGATCAGCGGCCTGTGGGCGATCGCGAGTCCGGCCACGATGGCGCTGATTTCGCGCCAGGTCGGACCAGAGGTGCAGGGCCGCGTCAACGGCGCGCTGACCGGGCTGGTGTCGCTGGCCGGCATCTTCGCGCCGGCGCTGTTCGCCGGTTCGTTCGGCTACTTCATCGGCCCGCATGCGCCGGTGCACCTGCCCGGCATCGCGTTCCTGCTCGCCGCGGTGTTGCTGGCCTGCGGCTGGCTGATCGCGTGGCGCCATGCGCGCGCGCCTGCGGGCGCGCCGGCCGCCGTGCCGCCCGCGACGGAGGTGGCGGGCGGGTGAACGCGCCCGTCCCGTCACCGGATTCGATCGAAACACGCGACACGACGGCGCCTGCGCCGGTGGAGCCCGGCGTCGTCGAGTTCCGCTATGCGGACTTCCGCTTTTCGTGGTGGTTCGTCGTCGTTTTTGCGGGCCTGGGTTGGGCCGCGTTCGGCGTCGATCCTCCGCGGTTCCCGCCGTTCATGTTGCTCTTCGGCGGCGCCGTTCTCTTCCTGATGGCGCGTTATGCGCGGGAACGCTTCCGCTATGCAGGCCCCTGGCTCGTGCTGGATCCGGAAGGGTTGCACTCGATGCCCTACGAACGGCAACGCGTCGATGTCCGCTGGGACGAGATCGCCCGCCTGACATGTGAACACGATCGACACAGCGACTACATCGGCATCTGGCTGAAGGATCCCGCCCGGCGATTGCCCGCGCGCAGCCTCTGGTTGTACGGCAAGCGGCGTCCGCATCTCTCCATCCGCATCCCGAACACGGAAGGCTCGGCGAAAAAGCTGGTCGCCCGGATCGTGGACTATCAGGCTCGCGTCGTCCGCTGACGAACGCCTCAGCCTTCGTCCGCGCCTTCGACCGCCGCCAGTTCGTGGCTCGGCAGCGGCAGCATCGCCCAGAACGGCACGGCGTCCGCGGCCCAGCGCGCGGCGGTGTCCTGCAGGATCTCGACCACCGCCTCGACGTCCTCCGCGGCCTGTTCGCGCCAGGCGCCGACGTGTTCGAGCAGCAGCAGGTAGCCCGGCGCCGCCAGCCACGAGAGATCGGCGAGGCAGTCGGCCAAGGCGTCGAGGTTGTCGCCGAACCAGTCGGGGAATTCCAGCGCCTCGGCGATCTCGCGCAGCGCGGCGCCGGTGTCGGTGCAGGCGCGCAGGTCGACGGCCTGCACGCAAAAGCGCAGCGCCCGCCCGGCCTCGAGCAGCGCCTCGCGATCGCGCGTGTCGACGAAGTACGCACCTGCGCGCTCGGGATCGGCGAGCAGGGCATTCAGTTCCATCGCGCTCATCGTGCAGCCTCCTGCCCGTCGAGGGTGAAGCGGCGGAAGCTGCGATAGTGGTCGTCGGTGTAGAAGAATTCGGTCGGCGGCTGGCCGCCGGCGATGATCCGCCGCGCGCCGCGATCGCGCGATCCCGGCGTTTCCACGGTGTATTCGCGGTAATAGCCGCGCGGCTGCGGTGGCAGCCGGCGTTCGCGGTTGCCGAACGTGGCGTCGTCCTGCCGGTGCGGATACGGGCCACCGCGTGCGATCAGGTGCAGCGTGTCGATGGCTTCCGGCGGCAGGAAATCGGGATAGGTCGTCGCGGCCTGCACATCGTTGCGTGCGGGAGCCGACGCCGTCGACGGCATCGACAGGGGCGGCGGCATCGCCAGCGGCGTGTCGCCCGTGCGTGCGGGTGCCGTCTGCGCGGGTGCCTCCGCAGGCGCGGGCGGAGGCGGCGTCCGCAGCGCGAACCACGCCACGATCGCCAGCAGCGCCAGCGTCCCCCAGATCTTCCACCCCGAACCCGTCCGTGTCGGCATCGGCCGTCTCCCGTCGCTGTCGTGGTCCACGATGGACCCGCGCGGCGGCGCGCGGGCTGATCCGGGTCAATTCCTCGCGTTCAGCCGCAGGTCGCCGAGGCGATCATGCCCTTGCCGTCGAGCTGCAGGTTCAGCCGGTCGCCGCGGTAGTCCTGCGTGACCATCACGCCGGGGCGCAGTACGCGTAGCGCCTTGGCGCCGCTGGCGGCCATCGCGGCCTGCACGGTGCCCTCGTCCGCCTTGCGTCCGACGAAGTCCTGCGCCTTCGCGGCATCGCAGGTGGGTGCATCGAGGCCGGAGCCGGCCAGCACCGGCGGTTCTTCGCCGACGACCGCGCCGGAGGGCGGGCTTTCCTGCGATCCGACGGGCGTGCAGGCAGCCAGCGTGAGCAGCGCGAACAACGGGATCGGAGACGAGGCCATGGCGCAGGTCCTTTCCGTGGAGGGTGCGCGCAGTATGCATGTCGCTCGTAGGATTTCGTAAAAGCCGGAGACGTGTGCGGGATCCGTCCCGGTCTTTCATTTCCCGCGATTCGATCGATGCGCGATATCGTTCGACCTGCACGATCCATGCGCGATCGCGCATGCCGAACGGCCATCGATCACGAATCGACATCGCGATGCGACGCATCGGTCGAAGACACCGCGTCGCGGCGCTAGACTTGCATCGCGGTGCACGCCTCCGTGCACACGCGCGCAAGCATGGCGACAAGCCTGACGCGCGACACCTTCGGCGATGTCCGAACGCGTGTCCTGCGCCTGTGTGTCAACCGTCCCGGCTTCCGTGCGTTCGAGGCGTGGCGGGGGGAGGAGGCTGACATGCAAGATCGCAACATCTGGTGGTTCGGCGAGTGCGACGCCAATGCCCTCGCGGACTTCGAGCGCCGCGCTGTCTGCGCGCTCGATCTCGAGCCCGACCCGGCACCTGCCGTCGCCGCGCGCGAACACTGTTTCGTCGATACCTGCGCCGTGGGCGACGTGATCGTGGTCGCGTCCGCGGCAGACGGTACGCTGCTCGCGGGCGATGTCGAAGGCGAGGCGCTGCGGCGACCGGGGGTCACCCGCATGCAACTGGTGCGCTCGGTGCACTGGCATCCGGTGCCACTGTCCGACGACGAGGCGTCGGAGGTCGAGGACGTGCTGAAGGCCTTGCCGGCATGCACGCCGATCGACCTCGCCGCGCTTCCGGCGCTGGCGGCGGTGATCGATGCCGTGCCCGATGAGGAGGCTTCGCCGCTGCAGTTCGAGATCGACCGGCGACCGCTGCCGTTGCCGCCGCCGGCACTGCCGAACCTCTACCAGTCGCCGTTCGCCGGGCGCATCCTGCGCGACTTCCGCTGGCGCGAATACCTGATCGCGAATCCCGACGTCGCCGCCACGGGCGATGGCCATGCGCATGCGTTCGGCCATTTCTTCCACCAGGGCTACTACGAGCGGCGGATCTTCGACCTCGCGCGCCTCGACGGCTTCGACCCGGGGTTCTACCGCGAACGCTATCCGGAACTCGCGCTGCCCACCGACGCCGCGGCGCAGATCCACTACTGCTACGAAGGCTGGTACGAGGAGCGCATCCCGAACCGCGACAGCGCCTGGCTGCACGATGCCGCGCTGCACGTGTACCAGATGGGCAAGGTGGGATCGCACGCGATCGCCGCCGGGCTGCAGGAGGCCGGCTACGACGGCGGCGTCATCCACCTGCACTGGCCGACGGACGTGGTCACCGGTTATCCGTCGAACCGCCTGCCGTATTCGCGCATCCTGGTGCATGAACGCGCGCGGCCGGTGAAGGTGATCTCGGCCACGCGCGAAATCGTGTCGTGGACGCTGTCGGGCCTGTTCCAGTACCACGGCGGCGCCGTGCTGAACGTCGCCGACGCCGTGGCGCTGATCGAGGAGCGTTTCTGGGAAACCTGCGCCAGCGGCCTGCGCTGGTTCGACCACCGCTACCACTGCGGCCTCGATGTCTACGCGCATCCCTTCGACCATGCCGCCGGGCATGCGCGCATCGACCATGCGGGCATCGAGTTGCTGATCTACCGCCAGGAAGACCTGTCGCGCATGGCCGCGCCGCTCGCGGCCTTCATCGGCGTGCCCACGCTGCGGCTGGATGCGCGCAACGTCGGCGAAGACAAGGCGTATTCCGGCCTCTACCGCCGGATGCTGCGCGACTTCCGCCTGCCCGGGAACCTGCTGTCCTCGCTGTACGACAGTGCCTTCATGCGCCACTTCTACAGCGACGCCGAGCGCGAGGCCGCCTACGCCCGCTGGGTGCGGCGCGACTGACGGCGCGACGACTCACTCGAATCCGTATCGCTTGGCCCATGCGTCCACACGCTCGACATTGCCGGCGCACAGTTCACGGAAGCGATCGTCCAGACGCGAGTCCTCGCTCATGCGCCGCCAGAACAACAGTGAGAGCGACGTTGCCTTGGCCCAGATGGCGATGCGGCCCAGGTCGGGCGTCGGCAATGTGAACGGATCGTCGCGAACGGTGCCGCTTTCGTTGGGGCGATAGTGCATCGGGAGCATGTCGTAGACCGGCGTGAGACGCACGATCTGACTGTCGACATCGACGAAGAAGCTCAAGTTGCCGCCGTGCATGTCGGTGTTGCCGATCAGTCGGCCGAAGGCGTCGAGCAGACGGATGCGCTCGATATCGTCGGTGGCGATGAAGCCTTGGCGATGCAATTCCAGCGCCGATGGCAGCCAGGGGTTGCCCACGCCGCCGCCATACGCAGCGTCAAGCGCGTCGAGCGCGACCACGCCGATGCGACCGCCCTGTGGCGTCCGATCGAAGCGCGTGGACTGGAGGAATCGCCAGTTGTCGACGTCGACGATTTCAGTCGACGCGCTGGCGATGCCATGCTCGTTCAGCAGATGCAGCGCCTGTTCTTCGCACAGCAACAGGTTGCCCCAGCGCCGTGTGGCAGCGTTGTCGGGGTCGATGTGGACGAATTTGACGATGACGTCCTCGCCCACATCCTCCGATTGCATGAAAGAGGTAACGAATTTGGGTTGTTCGCCAGCGGCCGAAGAACCGGGGCGTCTCGTGGTGGCGGTATGCTGCGCAAGCGACACAAAGACCTTGGCGCGTTCCTCGATCGGGATACCGTCAGAATTCGACCCACTCCACGCGATGCGCATGATCTCTCGGTCCAGGACGAGATCACCAAGCGGGTCTGCCATGTAATGCAGCAAGGCAAGCAGGATGTCGTCTGCCTGCCAGTGACGAGGATCGTCGGGGGCGCTGATTTCATCTGAATACCACTTCGCGAACTCTCGCCCTAGATACCCCTGCGGTCGCAAAGCAAGCAAAAACCACGGTAAGTCGTCATAGAACCCGGACGAGAAGTCGCCGTGCATGTACAACGGCAGTGGCCGGTCCGCTTGCAGATACCAGCACTGGCGATCGCCATGCAGGGCGTGCAGCTCCCCGAGGCGTTCGGGCCGTCCGTCCGGGGCGATCCGGAACAGTGGCCAGCGATTGCCGTTCCGCCCGACGTCACGGCGAAGTGCGTAACGGCTCGCGCGTCCGCGCCCCGTCGACAGCACCTCGTCGCCGAGACGCGTCAATGCCGTGGTCACGGTCGGCGTGCTGACGCCCAGATGCCGGGCCAGCGCGCTGGCGCTGGCCGGGCCGAGGGAGCGCATCGCCAGCCGGAGTCGATCGCTGGGGAAGGCCATGGAAAAAGACTTACGGTAAGGAAATGATTTCCTACACCGAAAGGTTCTTGAAATCAATCAGATAGAAGTTTTGCTGACTGATTTATTTAACGATTAATTTAACGATTTTTAGGATGCGCTCGGACCATTGAATGTATAAGCCTTTGATTCGATGGCAATAGCGGCGGCCGGTCAGGCCGCCGCGCGCACCGCCACCGGTGTCGCGTTCCACTTCTCCAGCAGCGCCGCTTCGCGCGCCTTCGCCTTGTGCAGGTGCGCTTCCTTGACGTGGCCGAAGCCGCGGATGTGCTCGGGGATCGAGGCGATCTCGGTGGCCAGTGCGACGTTGCCGGCATCGAGCTTCGCCAGCAGCGTGTCGATCGTGGCGAAGTAGTCGGCGATCAGCTGTCGCTCCATCTTGCGCTCGGCGGTGTAGCCGAACACGTCGAAGGTGCTGCCGCGCAGGCCGCGCAGCTTGGCGAGAAGGCCGAACGCCTTCAGCATCCACGGGCCGTATTCCTGCTTGATCAGGCGGCCCTGCGCGTCCTTCTTCGCCAGCAGTGGCGGCGCGAGGTGGAAGCGCAGCGTGTAGTCGCCTTCGAACTGTTGCTGCAGGCGGCGCTGGAAATCGCCGCTGGTGTACAGGCGCGCGACTTCGTATTCGTCCTTGTACGCCATCAGCTTGAACGCATAGCGCGCGACGGCTTCCGACAGGTCGGTCGAACCCGGTGCCTTCGCCTGTTCGGCCGCGCGCACCTTCGCGACGAGGTCGGCATAGCGCTTCGCGTACATCGCGTCCTGGTAGTCGGTGAGGAACGCGACGCGGCGGGCGATGATCTCGTCGATCGAGCGCGACAGGCGCGTGTCGTCGAGCGGCGCGAACGCATCGCCGCCGCCGCTGGCCGGCACGTGGCGCAGCTCCTGCGCGTCGCGCAGGTTCGCGGCCTGCGGATTGAGGCCGGATTCGTGGCCTTCCGACGGCGTCGGCGCCAGCAGCGGCAGCGCATGCGGCGTGGCTTCGGCGGTGGTCGGCGCGTTCTTGACGATGCCGGCGGCTTCGACGACCGCCGGCAGGTCGATCGCGGCGAGGCGACCCCACGCGAACGCGGTCTTGTTCATCTGCACCGCGGCGCCGTTGAGTTCGACCGCGCGCATCAGCGCATCGAACGAGATCGGCACCAGCCCCTGCTGCCAGGCGTAGCCGAGCATGAAGAGGTTGGCCGCGATCGCGTCGCCCATCAGCGCGGTGGCGAGCTGGGTGGCGTCGACCAGCGACGGCTCCTTGCCGCCCAGCGCGGTGCGCACCGCGGCGACGATGTCGGCCGCCGGGAACTGCATGTCCGGGCGCGTGGTGAAGGTGCCGGGCATCGCCTCGTAGCTGTTGAGCACGACGTTGGTGCGGTCGCCGCGGATCTTCGACAGCGCCCAGTAGTCGTTGACCACGACCATGTCGCAGCCGAGCACGAGGTCGGCCTCGCCGGCGGCGATGCGCACGGCGTGGATGTCGTCGGGCGTGCGCGCCAGGCGGATGTGCGTGGTCACCGCGCCGCCTTTCTGCGCGAGGCCGGTCTGGTCGAGCACGGTCGCGCCCTTGCCTTCGAGATGGCCGGCCATGCCCAGCAGCGCGCCGATCGTCACCACGCCGGTGCCGCCGACGCCGGTGATGAGGATGTTCCAGGGACGATCGAGCGCGCTGGCGAACGTCGGCATCGGCAGGTCGCCGAGGCGGTCCGCGGCGTTGACTTTGTTGCCCTTGCGCAACTGGCCACCGTGCACGGTGACGAAGCTCGGGCAGAAGCCCTCGACGCAGCTGTAGTCCTTGTTGCAGTTGCTCTGGTCGATGTCGCGCTTGCGGCCGTATTCGGTTTCCTTCGGCAGCACCGAGACGCAGAAGCTCTTCACGCCGCAGTCGCCGCAGCCTTCGCAGACCAGCGAGTTGATCGCGACGCGCTTCTGCGGATCGACCAGCTTGCCGCGCTTGCGGCGGCGGCGTTTCTCGGTGGCGCAGGTCTGGTCGTAGATCAGGATGCTGACGCCCTTGGTCTTGCGCAGCTTCTTCTGCACCTCGTCCAGTTCGCGGCGGTCGAAGAACTCGACGTCGTTCGGGAACAGGTAGCGCTGGCGCGTCCACTTCAGGATGTCGTCGCTCACGACCACGATCGTGTACGCGCCCTCGGCGCGCATCTGCTGCGCGATCTGCGGCACGGTCAGCGTGCCGTCGACCGGCTGGCCGCCGGTCATCGCGACCGCGTCGTTGTAGAGGATCTTGTAGGTGATGTTGACGCCGGCGGCGATCGACTGGCGGATCGCGAGCGAACCGGAATGGAAATACGTGCCGTCGCCAAGGTTCTGGAAGACGTGCTCGTTCTCGGTGAACGCCGCCTGCCCGCACCACGTCACGCCTTCGCCGCCCATGTGGGTGAAAGTGTCGGTGTTGCGGTCCATCCACGTCACCATGTAATGGCAACCGATGCCGCCGAGCGCGCGCGAACCTTCCGGCACCTTGGTCGAAGTGTTGTGCGGGCAGCCGCTGCAGTAGTGCGGCACGCGCGGGAAGCTGGCGCGTGGCAGCGCGAGTTCGCCTTCCTTCTCCGCCATCCACTGCATCACGTTCTCGATGCGTTCGCTGGCGTGGAAGCGCTGGATGCGCCGGCCGATCACGCCCGCGATCGTCGCCGGGGTCAGTTCGCCGGTGCTGGGCAGGATCCAAGCGCCGCTCTCGTCGAACTTGCCGACGATGCTCGGTCGGTCGCCCTCGAAGTTGTAGAACAGCTCCTTCATCTGGCTCTCGATGAAGCCGAGCTTCTCCTCGACCACCACGATGTCCTGCAGCCCGCGCGCGAACGCGCGGATGCCCATCGGCTCCAGCGGCCAGGTCATGCCGACCTTGTACACGCGGATGCCGAGGTCCGCGCAGGCGTGCGCGTCGAGGCCGAGGTATTCCAGCGCCTGCAGCACGTCGAGATAGCTCTTGCCGGTGGTGACGATGCCGAGCCGCGCGTTCGGCGAATCGATCACCACGCGATCGAGGCGATTGGCGCGCGCGAACGCCTGCGCGGCCTTCACCGCGTAGCGATGCAGGCGCATTTCCTGGTCCAGCGGCGGGTCCGGCCAACGGATGTTGAGCCCGCCCGGCGGGATCTCGAAGTCGTCCGGCGTGACGATCTGCAGCGCCAGCGGATTGACGTCGACCGACGCCGACGATTCCACGGTTTCGGCGATCGTCTTGAAGCCGACCCAGCGGCCGGTGTAGCGCGACATCGCCCAGCCGATCAGGCCCATGTCGAGAATGTCCTGCACGCCGGCCGGGTTCAGCACCGGCATCAGCGCGGACTGGAATTCGCCTTCGCTGCCATGCGGCAGCGTGGAGCTGCGGCAGGCGTGATCGTCTGCGGCCATCGCCAGCACGCCGCCGAACTTCGAGGTGCCGGCTGCGTTGGCGTGCTTGAACACGTCGCCGCAGCGGTCCACGCCAGGGCCCTTGCCGTACCACATGCCGAACACGCCATCGACCTTCGCGCCCGGGAACAGGTTGGTCTGCTGGGTGCCCCAAACCATAGTGGCGCCCAGGTCCTCGTTCAGGCCGGGAGTGAACTTCACCCCCGCCTTCTCCAGGTGCTTCTTCGCCCGCCACAGCTCCAGGTCGAAGCCGCCCAGCGGGCTGCCGCGGTAGCCGCTGATGAACCCGGCGGTGGCCAGCCCGGCGGCCTGGTCGCGCAGCCGCTGCATGAGCGGCAGCCGGACCAGCGCCTGGACGCCCGACAGGTAGATGCGGCCCTCGGTCCGGGTGAACTTGTCGTCCAGGGTGTAGGTGCGGTCCACGGTCGACGGGGCGGCCGGTTCGCGGGGGATTGGACGAAAGTCGGTGGTGCTGGTCATGACGGTCGGGCGTCCTTGGCGACGGGCGGGCCCGGCGCGCGCAGAGGAGGGAATAGAGTGAAAATTCTAGCAGGGGCGCGGAGTTGGGCGGCCGATGCCGACTCCCGCGCTGCCGGATGCAAGGCGTTTCCGCGCTTCGGCGGCCGGAGACGGGTCTGCGCCGGCCGGGGCGAAAATGCGCAAAATGTGACCAAATGCGCTGACGCGTCACGATCGATCGGGGAGTTTGCCCGATGCGGGGAACTCACATGGATCAGCGACTTGCCCGGATTCCGTGATGAATGTCCGTTGTTGGCCCGAAACTTGCTTCCGGGCCAACGGCGACATGCGTGCGAAAGAAGGCGATCGCAGTCCGTCCCGTTCCCGGACCCTCGGGGACGGAACGTGACGACCCATGTCCCGCCCGGACGGCACTTCGCCCGAGGGGCGTTCGGCATGGTGGCAACAGAGCGGCAGTGCACGGGGGTCGGGCACTGCTTCAACGAGTAACGGGTGGCGACCGCAATCCGGTCGGCCCAGGGGGAGTTTCAGTGCTGGCCAAACCGACTTGCATCGCGGACACCGTGCGTCGTTCGATCGTCGCCGTCACCCTGCTCGCTGCCGGACTCCTTGCGAGCCCGGTCGCCTGGTCGCAGGCGGTCAACACCGCTTCGGTCGCGCCGCCGTCCAGCGTCACCGACCCCAATGTCGCCAACAACACCGCGACGGACAGCGACACCATCGTCCGGACTTCGGACCTGAGTCTGGTGAAGACCGCCAGCCCCAGCCCGGTAATCGTCGGCCAGATCCTCAACTACACCCTCACCCTCGGCAACGCCGGCCCCAGCGCAATCGTTGCCGGCGACACCCTCTCCATCCAGGAAAGCCTGCCCGCCGGCCTGACCGGCTGCACGTACACCCCCTCCGCCGGCACCTTCACCGTCGGCACCATCGCCCCGGGTGCCACGGGCACCGGCACCTGGAGTGGCCTCGCCCTGCCCAATGGCGGCAGTGCCACCCTCACCATTTCCTGCACGGTCGACGCCGCTGCCGCGGCGAGCATCACCAATACCGCCACCGTGCTGCCGCCCACCGGCGTCGGCGATCCCAACTGCTCCGGCTCGCCCGTCACCTGCACCGGCAACAACACCGGTTCGGTCACCACGACGGTCGACCGCCCGCAGCTGACGCTGACCAAGACCGCCTCGGCGGCGAGCTTCACGGTGGGTGTCCCGGCTTCGTACACGCTGCAGCTCAGCAACACCGGTACGGCGGCGACGAATGCCGTGTCGACGATCACCGACACGATCCCGGCGGGCCTGACGATCGGCACGCTGCCGGCGGGCTGCACGGCGGCCGGCCAGACGGTGACGTGCACGATCGCGGCGGGCCTTGCCGCGGGCAGCAGCACGTCGTTCGTGATCCCGGTGACGCCGACGGTGTCGGCACAGCCGAGCGTGACCAATACGGCGACGGTGACGGGTGGCGGCGATCCGACCTGTCCGGCGGCGGCGCATTGCACGAGCACGGCCGGCCCGACGCCGGTGAACGCGCCGGTGCTGACGCTGACGAAGACGGCGAGCGCCGCTTCGTTCACGGTCGGCGTGCCTGCGTCGTACACGCTGCAGGTGTCGAACACCGGCACGGCGGCGACGAACGCCGTGTCGACCATCACCGATACGATCCCGACGGGTCTGACCATCGGCACGCTGCCGGCGGGCTGCACGGCAGCCGGCCAGACGGTGACGTGCACCATTGCCTCCGGCCTTGCCGCGGGCAGCAGCACGAGCTTCGTGATCCCGGTGACGCCGACGGTGTCGGCGCAGCCGAGCGTGACGAACACGGCGACGGTGACGGGCGGCGGTGATCCGACCTGCCCGGCGGCGGCGCACTGCACGAGCACGGCCGGCCCGACGCCGGTGAACGCGCCGGAGCTGACGCTGACGAAGACCGCTTCGGCGGCGAGCTTCACGGTCGGCGTCCCGGCCTCGTACACGCTGCAGGTGAGCAACACGGGCACGGCGGCGACGAACGCCGTCTCCACGATCACCGACACGATCCCGACGGGCCTGACGATCGGCACGCTGCCGGCGGGCTGCACGAGCGCGGGCCAGACGGTGACCTGCACCATTGCCTCCGGCCTGGCCGCGGGCAGCAGCACGAGCTTCGTGATCCCGGTGACGCCGACGGTGTCGGCGCAGCCGAGCGTGACCAACACGGCGAGCGTGACGGGTGGCGGTGATCCGACCTGCCCGGCGGCGGCGCACTGCACGAGCACGGCCGGTCCGACGCC
>NZ_JBQUZW010000024.1:0-19883 GCF_056313665.1 Lysobacter sp. DMC104
CCGGACCCGGGCCTCCCCCACGCCGAGCCAGGCCGCCATCCGCCGGTAGCCGAACCGCGGCACCTGCGGTGACGCCGCCAGCAGCCGCTCGGCCAGAGTCTGGTCCGCAGCCGGCTGGCGAAGCGCATAGCCCGCAATTCGCCGGCTCAGGCACAGGTAGCGGCAGGCCTTGCGCTGCGACAGTCCCCGACGGGTCAACGCGACCAACGCAGCGCGCCGCCCCGGCGGGGATGTCATTTTTTTCGGACGATCTCCTTCATCCCGTCGATCACCAGCATCTGCTCGGCCACGAGCCGCTTGAGCCGGGCGTTCTCCGATTCCAGATCCTTCAGCCGCCTGGCGTCCGGCACGTCCATTCCGCCGAAGCGGTTGCGCCACCGGAAGAACGTCTGCTCGCTGATGTTGTGCTTCTTGCACAGTGCCTTGATCGGTGCCGTGCCTGCCTCGGCTTCCCGCAGGTTCGCGATGACCTGCTCATCGGTGAAACGCTTCTTCATGAGTTCTCCTTGTCTGTCGAGGGTAGAGAACTCACCTCCCGGGCGGCTACATGATTCGTCTCAGGTCAGGATCCTGTGCAAGATGGAGTCTGGAGCAAAGGCTGCCGAGGTGTGCGACAAGTACGCAATCAACGAAGCTGGCGTATTGCGTCTAGAGAGCGAAATGCCCCAGCACTGGGGTCTCCGAATTGCGCCGCACGAAGGATATCGAGGCCGACTTGGCCCGGCTCAAGCAGTTGTATGCGGATCGTGCACTGGAACACCAGACGCTGAAGGGCATGCTGTCGCGAAAGCAGTGATCCAAACGCGATGACTGAAGCTGAGCCCGACGATGCTGATGGCCCACGGGCTGAGCGTCCGGCGCGGCAACCATACGCAGAGCCTGCCGCGCTCTTCGCGGCACGGTCGCCTCCGTTGACAGGAAGGTAGCCCGATAATCGCAGCTCACCTGAATGACAACGCAGGTGACGGCTTCGGGCTTCTGTACGTCGAAGCGCTGCGGCCTACCGGCTACGGCAAAATCCGGAGTTGGCAAGTCTGAAGCTGAATCTGATGCGCGTACGCAACAAGCGGCTGTCTAAAGAATCCGCGAGCCGCTGACAACTCCTGAACGCTCCAACCTCATCTGATCGGCGTATGTCATGGCTGACGATTCGAATCTTCGACGCCAACGCCGGCTTCCAAAAAAAGGAGAGGGGGCAGTGCTTCCCCCTCTCCTTTTGACACCGGGGCGCCTCACGGCGCGCCTCCTGACGGCTTCAGGGCGTCCTGACAACGCTCCCGCTTGCCACGGGGACCGACAGGATGTGGTACCTCTACTTGAGGCCCACGTCCGCAGGGGGGTCCTGCGGAGATCACTGCGTGCGATGAGAACAGCGTCGCACGATGGGAACAAGATCTCGAACGTTCGATGCACCCGTTATGGATCGCATCCAAGATTGCGAGTGGGCCTATCTTCACATCATCTGATTACCTGCGGGTTCTTCGCCGAACAATTTTGAATTCGATGTTGCGGAACAACTGACACTGGAAGCGGATCGCGCGAGATATGCATGATAATTACCATCCTTTCAAAGGCTTGCCGCAGAGGATAGTCGCGAGTACCTCTGAAGATCGCCGATCGTATCGATGTCGACCGCCGCTTCCGGAAGCTCGCATCGCGTCATGCGGTGCGGCCATGTCATGAGGACGCGACGCGCGCCGGACTCCCCGTCGAGCGCCATCAGCGCCGGGAACGCCACGGCCGGGAACAGGCAGGGCGGACCGTGCACATCGGCGCAGCGTGAGACGACGATGCCATCCCCGCCGGCTTCGAGATGACGCGCCATCAAAGCCGCATACGACGCTGGCGTCAGTGCGATCTGGTCGGCCATCGCGATGATCACGGACGATGGCGGTGCCGGCATCATCGCCAAGGTGCGAATGCCGTGCGCGATGGAATTTCCCAGCCCCCGAGACCACTCCGGATTGAAATCGGTGGCGACATCCATCCCTTCGACTACGGCGCGAAGTTCGGTCGCATAGGCGCCGAGGACAACAACGACGCGCAGGCCCGTTGCTATCGCGACGGCAGCGCTTCTGGCGAGGATGGGTCGCCCATCAAACCGGGCGATCAGCTTGTTCGATCCAAAGCGCGTGGCACGGCCCGCGGCCATCAGCATGATCCAGGGCCGATCAGGCGGCGCGATCATGGATGGCATGCCGGCCACTGTTAAGCGGCGTGCCATCACCACCGCGCAATGCCGCGACAATCTCGGCAGCGATCGAAAGCGCGATTTCCCTGGGTGTCTCAGCCCCCAGTCGTAACCCTGCCGGCATGTGCGCGAGGTCCGCCCCCGGCTCAAGCCGACACCGCATCTTGTCAGCGCGTTCGCGGGACGCGATCGCGCCGAGATAGAACAACCCGGTTTCCTGCAACACGCGCAGGTAATCGACATCGCGCTCGATAGCGAAGGTCATCACCACTGCTGCCGTGTAGCGGTCGATTTGGACGCGCGAAAGAAGCTGCTCAGGACGTGCCTGCATGACCGCCACACCTGCCACGACAGGGGGCGATGGCGTATCCATCGAGATCATCAATACCTGCCACCCGAGGTACGACACGACGCATGCCAGATCGTCGGCAACGGTATTCCTTCCGATGATCAGGAGACAAGGCGACGGCTGGATCGTTTCGAGCAGCACACGCCTGCCACCGCCGATTGTCACCGTGCGCGCCGGCGTTTCCGGATGACAGGGCAGTGGCGTAAGCCACGCTCTGAACGCAGGGTCGACCACGCCGATATCTGCGCCTGTCCACAGCGAATCGCCGGCCACAATGGCGCGTCGGGGGCGCGGCATCACCGAATCGTTCTCGACGAAGCAGGTCGCCATCGCGGCCGGAATCCGCGCGCCCCAAGCCGCTTGAAGTGCGGCGAAAAAAGCAACATCAGAGGCCGATGACAAGGGCTCAATCAGCACCTCCAACTCGCCGCCACAGCCCATCTCGACAAGGACATCGAGGCCGGAATGCTCGTCGTACTTGGCTATCTCCGCGCGGTCATTTTCGATCACGCGCGCAGCACGCAGCGCGATGTCTCGCTGCGGGCACCCGCCAGACAGCGCGCAGAAGATGCTGCCGTCTTCCGAGATCAACATGCTCGCGCCGGCGCGGCGGAACGCCGGGCCCGACGTCCGCACGATCGTGGCCAGCGCGAATTTGTTGCGCACTCCGCCGGTCGCCAAGTCCGCCAGCGCGGCATGCAGCACCGGAAATTCGCTAGACTCGTTCATTTCAGCCTATGCAGGATCCGGTGGCGATCAATGGTTGTCACGGGCGGGCGCGTTGCGGAACGCATTGAGGCGGGCGGGGGCCTCCCAGTTCGCGTCCTCCGGCTCCCCGGGAAGGCGCAACGGCAAGGAACGAAGACGAAGGCCAGTCGCATTCGCGATCGCGTTGGCAATTGCTGGAATCACTGACGATCCGATGGTCTCACCAGCGCCGGACGGCCCCTGTGCTGACTCCACGAAATGCGCTTCCACCCGCGGCATCGTGTCCATGCGGGTGATGCGATAGTCGGTGTAGTACTGCTGTTGGCATATGCCATCGACGAAGGTGATTTCCGCATAGCGCGCGAGCGCCACGCTGAACCCGACGCTCCCCTCCAACTGGGAACGCAGATTGTCTGGGTTGATGACCGTGCCGCAGTCGATCGCAACCACCACCCGATCGATGGTCCAGCGATGGTCGTGCGAGACCGTGACTTCGACGACGCACGCGCTGAACGAACGGTGCGATGTGGTGACCGCAACGCCACGGCCGCGACGCTCGCCCGGCGCCACCGGCGCCATCGGACGACTCCATTGCGCGCGTTCCGCGACGAGAGACAGACAACCTCGCTCTCTCGCCGATTCCGGAAGATGCATCAGGCGATAATCGACAGGGTCGATACCCGCAGCATTCGCGCACTCATCGATGAACACCTCGTTCGCGAAACCGTTGTGCAGTGTCCCTCCGAAACGCGTGGGTGAAGCGCGGTAAGGGATCTCCGGCGAGTGCAATCCGACGCGATAGTTCGGCCATGCGTAGGCTATGTTGACCGAGGATTCCACCGACATGAAATCGATGCCGCGTTCGTCGACCATCCCGTGCGCCATCAGGGTTCCCTTCAGCATCGACTGCCCGGAAATCCGATGCTCGACTGCCAGCATCCGACCATCACCGTCCAGCGCGCTGCGTATGCGATGCGCGTAGGCGGGGCGATAGAAGCAACTGGTCACCATCAAGTCGTCCTCGCGGCTGTAGCAGAGCTTCAGCGGCGTAGTGAGCTTGAGGGCGCGGATGGTGGCCAGGCATTCCAGCCACGGTGTGGCTTCCGGTCCGTACCAGCGGCCAAAGCTGCCACCCAGCCTGAAGTTGTGCGCGATCACCGTATCCGGCGGCACACCAAGTGCCTGCGCGATATTGATGCTGTCGAACCCGAAGACCTGAGAGCCACCCCACAGTTCAACGCGGTTCTCGCCCAATTGCATGATGCACGACACGGTTTCCATCGGCGCATGCGCATGGAACGGTACCCAGTATTCGCCCTCCAGAACTTGGGCGGCCGACGAGAAGGCCCGCTCAGGCTCTCCCCGCACGAGCGCGTCGTCCCCGGGCGTATCCAGGAGCCCGCGCAGCGTGACCTTGATCTTGTCCGATCCCAGCCTGACCGACAGCGCATCGTCCCACTCGATTTTCAGGCGTTTTCGGCCTTCGAAGGCGCACCAGAAATTGTCCGCGACGACAGCCACGCCATAAGGCGCGACATCCACGACATGGCGTACTCCCGGGAACGCGCACGCCCCGCTCGCGTCGAACGAAGTCACCTTGCCCCCAAGTCTCGACGGCCTGGCGATCACGGCGACCAGCATGTCAGGCAGATGGACATCCTGCGGATATCGCTCCTGCCCGTGGATCTTCGCCTCTGTGTCGATGCGCGGGAAGTGCTTGCCGATGTAGGTGTAGTCCTGCGGGGACTTCGGTGTCGCGTCGACAGGTTCCGGTTCGACCATGACATCATCGGCGATGTCCCCGAAGCGCAGGTACCGGCCGCTCACGGGATCGATGACTCGACCCCGCTCGATACGGAGCATTCCCGCATCGACGCACAGACGCTTCGAAGCTGCGGACAGGATCATCCTGCGCATCCCCGCACCCGCCATCCGGTACATCATGAAGGACGACTGCATCCCCGTATTGCCGCCCGTTCCTTGCATCCCTCCCATCAGGACATTGCCGTAGACGGCCTGGAATCCTGCTTCGGAAGGCGCCATCTCGACCCGAATCTGGCTTGGGTCGGCATCGATCTCATCAGCGACGAGCGTGGCGTGCCCGGTATGGATGCCCTGCCCCATCTCGAGCGTCTTGCTGATCACGGTGACGGTGTCGTCCGGGTTGATCCGGATGAACGCCAACGGCATGGACGGGTGAGGAAAGACAATGGTGTCCTGGGATTCTTCATTCATGGCGTTCTCCCTCCGTGGATGTACACCGGCTCCCCGAAAGGCTGACGGAAGCGACATGGATGGCCGCACGGATCCGCTGGTAGGTCGCGCATCGGCAGAGGTTGTGCCGCATCGCGATGTCGATGTCGGCGTCCTCCGGCTCGGGGCACGTGCTCAGCAGCACGCTGGCGCTATTGATCTGCCCAGGCTGGCAGAATCCACACTGCGCGACATCCATCGATTTCCACGCATCGAACAGAGCTTCGGCCACGGCGCCATGCTGACCTTCGATGGTCACCACGGAGGTCCCGTCGACCTCAGCGACCATCGTCTGGCAGGCATGGGCCTGCGCGCCGTCGATCACCACGATGCAGGCACCACACACCCCGTGGCCGCATCCGTACTTGGTCCCAGTGAGCCCCAGATAGTCGCGCAGGAACCACAACAGGGGCATGTCTCCGGGAATGTCCTGCGGGACCGTTATGGCATTGCCGTTGATCAGGAAGGTCATTGCGATATTCCCGTCTCGTTCGTCGATCCACGAAGGAATGCGTGCAGTGCACAATGTAATTCTGGATCCAACTGTCGGCGCAGCCGAAGAGTTTTCTATACGAGAACTAATTTTTCACATAAACCGGACGGGATTCCTCAAGCATCAGCCAAGCCCCCTCCAGCTAGCCGTGAGCGGTGATTCGTTCCTCTCGTCGGCGCCCGTTTGCCGCCTCCATGCCACCAGACAGCAGATCCATCAGCCTCTTCACCTTGTCACAGTGGCGGCGACTCGCCGGATAGAGCGCGGTAACGGGCCGCACGTTGACCCAATCCGGGAGCAGACATTCGAGACGGCCGTGCGCCATTGCTCGAGCAACCGCAATTTCCGGTGCCAGAACGATGCCGAGCCCCCTGTCGGCTGCATCAAGCAGTACCTGCAAGTTGTTGCTGCACAGCCGATCGCGTGGAACCGCCCGACAGTTCCTCGTCGCCGACTCCAACTCCCATCCATCGTGTAGCCGCGATTCGGTCAATCCATAGTGCGTCGTCAACTCATCAGGGCAATCGGGTCGACCAAATTGCCCGAGATATTCCGGGCTGGCGTAGAGCCGGTAACTCAGATCGCCGAGCCGACGCGCGATCCAGCGGGAATCCCGTGTTTCACCGACGTGAACGGCGATGTCGAATGCCTCGAAATCCCGACTGATCAACTCCTGGACATCGGCCATGACACCATTGACGCCGAGCCTGACCGACGGAAAGCTTTCGGCGAACTGTGAGAGGACGGATGAGAAGACCAGATCGCCCAGGAGCGCGGGCATGACGACGCTGAGTCGCCCGTCCATCTGGTGATTGCCATCGATCACGCAGGTCTTCGCGGCTTCGGCGAGATCGATGATCTGCACGCACTTGGCGTAATAGAGACCACCCAACTCACTGAGGCAGACTTTCCGGGTGGATCGGTCGAACAGCAGGACACCGAGCTTTCGCTCCATGTCGCTGATGCGGCGACTGACCGCCGATTTCGCGACACCCAGCCGCAGCGCGGCCTCCGTGAAACTGGAATGCCGGACTACCGTCACGAACGTCATCATGTCAACAATTTCGATCACAACACCTCCTTGGCATCGCCTCAAGTGTTTTCGGTTATCCGCCTCTTCAACAGGTTGCGCGTACTGCCGACCTGCACGCACATGCCAGGGCAGCGAGAACCGAACCCTGCCAACGGCCGGAATTCCTCTCAGCACTCACTACCCAAGAACACTTATCGCCTGCTCCAGGCGAATCCCTTCAGATGAGCGCGTCCGTTGACAACGCCGGCGCTGCGACATGTAGCACCATCTTTCCCCTTGCACTCCGGGTCTCGCCCAGCCGATGCGCCAGAGGCGCATCCGCGAGCGCGAACTCCTCACCGACCATGACGTTGAGCCGCCCACTCTCAACCCGCTGGGCGAGTTCGTGCAGGACACTCCCATCGGGCCAGGTGAAGATGAAAGCGCTCCGTACACCCGCCCGTTCCGCGCGCCCAGGCGCAGGCGGCACAGCCGTGGCGACGAGCAAGCCCCCTGGCTTCAGCAGCGCCCATGAAGACTCCTGCACATCGCCACCGATCGTGTCCAGCACCACATCAACGCCACGGACATGGTCTTCAATCGGACCACTTCGATAGTCGATGACCGTGTCGGCACCGAGTCCGGCAACGAACCTCATGCCGGCACCACTGGCGATGGCGATCACTTCTGCACCGGCATTGTGCGCGAGCTGGACCGCCACGCTGCCCACCGCGCCGGCTGCACCGTGGATCAGCACGCGCATTCCACGTTTGACCTGCGCTGTCTCTACCAGCGCCGCCCATGCCGCTTGTCCCGACATCGGAAGAGCCGCCGCTGCCGCGAAGCACATCGTGCTCGGCTTGCTGGCAGCCTGAGAGGCATCCACCACAACATACTCGGCGTATGCCCCGCCCCGATCGAGCTCGCTGTAGAAGAAGACATCATCGCCTGCCCTGAACGATTTCACGTTGCTGCCCGCGAGGGTTACCGTTCCAGCTGCCGCCCACCCGAGGGTGAACGGGAAGCGCCGCTTTCCCCACTGAGGCAACAGCCCCGCCCTGATCTTCCAGTCGATTGGATTGACACCGGCGGCGACGACCCGGACCAGAATGTCGTTCACCCCGCAATCCGGGATGGGAACCTCTCTCAATTGCATCGCTTCGACACCGCCGTGAGCAAGAATCTGGATGGCCTTCATTCGTCTCTTTCCTGCTCGCCCCATAGCCAAAACATAGTGAACTTCTCATTCATGCAGAACAGACAGGAGTAAAATTCTTCTTTGCAATTGACGACAGAATCGAACAAGCAGTCTCCGCCAATGGAAGTCAAGGGACATTTTTCCAGCCTCCAGGACATCGCGATGTTCGTCGAGGTTGCGCGAACTCACAGCTTCAGCAGGGCGGCAGAGAACCTCGGCCTGTCTGCAGCTACGCTTTCTCGGCACATCAGCGCACTCGAGAAGACGACGAACATCCGCCTCTTCAACCGGACGACACGTCGGGTTGAACTCACGAACGCGGGCGAGCGCTATTTCGAGCGCTGCAGCAAGCTCATCGAAGACGCGGAACAGCTGAAAGATGCACTGCTGCTCGAAGGCAGCAGCCCTTCCGGGCTGCTTCGCACCACCATGCCCGTCGACCTCGGCATCATCGTCCTGTGCCCAATCCTGACCTTGTATGCGAGGCACTATCCCTCCGTGCGTTTCGAGATCGACCTCTCGCCGCAGCATCGCGATCTGCTTGGCGACAAGTACGATCTCTCGTTCCGGATCGGCCCCGTGCACCAGGAGAACCTGATCTCCCGGCGCGTCGGCTGGATCGAACAGCGGTTGTTCGCAGCACCCGGATACCTCAAACGCCACGGCGCCCCGTCCCAGCCCTCGCAACTGGCGGACCACGACTGCATCTTCGTCGGCCCCGGAAAGAAATCGACCACCTGGCACTTCGAACAAAACCGGTCCCAACCGACGGCGGTGAAGGTCAGCGGACGTTTCGCTGTCAACAATCACGGCCTGATGCGCACCCTGGCCGAGCTTGAGATGGGCATCGCCACGTTGTCGCCAACGCTGAGCCGCGAATCGATTCATGCGGGCCGCCTGGTTCCGGTGCTGCCGGACTGGGAGCTGCCTTCGCTTCCGGTACATGCCGTGACAACGTCCCGCCAACACACCGCTGGCGTGAAAGCCCTGATCGACTTCATCACGGATCGTTTCAGCGTCACATGACGGCCTGTCTCCGCGGACGGTTTTCCCCTGAGCACACCGATGATGCATCGCGCCGGCGATCCGGTGAACGTTGTAGTTCGCATCAGCCGAGCCACTCTAAGCATGCACCGGCAGCGCGGCATCGTAGACAATCAGATCGCAGGCGGCCTTGTAGGCTTCCCGCAACCGACCTCTCCTTGTGAATCCCAAGTCGCCGAGCAAAGGATGTACTCGCTGATCCGAGGTCGGTGCGAACGTGTAAATCTTCGTGGCCATGTGCTCACTGGCGATGTTCCGAGCTCGTTGTGCAATAGCTGACAACGAGGCCCGGTCTCCCAAATATGGGTCGAGCTTGACCGCGCACGCTCTGCCGACCTCTCCGCGCTTGAGCGTCAAAACGCCTGCCCCTCTGATCGCGCCAAGCCGATCCTTCGTCACCAAGATCACCTTCCCTTTGGTCTCGACATCGAGACCTCGATCGCTCCCGCGAATCATCGCCTCGACGAAATCTCCGCCCACATCGTTATGCCAGCCGGCGTAATGCTCAGAAATCAGTGAGGAGAATGCGGACTTTTCAGCCACCGTATCCAGAAGGTGCACGTCGACGTCGACGTCTGGCGCCTGGAGAAGCATCCGCGCGATCGAGTGCTCCTGCGGCGCAGGCGCTTGAAAGAGCAGTCCGTAGACCACCTCGGTGCAGTCTGTCATGTACTGGTTCGGCAATCGCGCCTCTTCCTGGAACTTCAGACTGGTGAAGAGTCCACAGGCGGCGGCGTTTTCCCGAGCGGCTGTGCAATACACTTTGCGCGCCCCGATAGCACACGCGAGATCGAGCGCCTCTTTTATCAGTCGTCGTCCAAGTCCTTGCCGGGCATTGACCGATGAAACCGCAACCGTATTGATCTTCAATGCGCCACCACGCTTCCAGACGACCGATGTCATGGCAATCGGAACACGACCGTCGCTCAACACGAGCAGTTGACGCCATCTGGAAAGGAAGCCGTAGGGATCGACACCGTCGCCCAGCGCACCATATTGCGCCGTCGCCCATCCTCTCTTGTGCCCCCCGTAGAAATTCCCAAGTTCCTGCGTCAGATCGTCGATCGCCTCACAATCCTGCGCGTGATAGCGTCTGATCTGCGGGTCGCCGAATACATACCGCACACCCCCTTGGTGCGGGGAAAGCACGCTACGTCGCGTGTCTTTCCCGAGTCGATCCGCCCTGTACTCTGTGACGAGCCGCGCAATTGCCTCCCGCAGACCACGATCCACGGAAGTGCGCTCGCTTTCGCCCAGCGTCGAATAGGGCGCCATCGAATCTTCGAGCACGAGAAGTCCGTCCAAGGGGCTCCCATCTGGTGAGAACTCGCCATCCGTGGTAAAGCGCGCTCGATGGTGGACAATCGTGACGTAGATCCGGCCGCTCGGCATCGCCAGTGCCAGGGCATTCTTGATATGGCCGGTACGGCGATGCAGAGGAACAGTGTCGAGCAATGACCGGTATGCGGCGAAGATTTCCTGCGGCGTGCCTTCACCACCTGTCGATCCCACCTTCTTGATGAACGCACCGGGCCCTGGCAGGTGATCGAAGTACAGCCCCATGTCCCATCCCAGCGCTGGGCAACCGAAAGCACGCGAGAATGCAACTGCCTTCTCGATGGCATTGGCAGATTCATTGCCCACTTCGGCGACATCCGGCTCATTCCCCGACGATCGACCCGCATTGACGACGAGGTGCCAGTCCGTGGGATCCATCAGACGCAGGATGCGTCGCTTCTTCTCGTCGCTTGTGGTGGCGAGCGCCACCCGCCCGAGCAACGCCAGCGAAATCGTCGATGGCATGGTCATGTGCATGTCCCTCCGATCCTTCGTCCCGAACCCAATGTGATGAGACCGCAAGATGCCGATATCCCCGCATTCTCCGGGATGAGCGCATCCAACCGTTCGGCGACCGGGATTGTCGTTCTCACCTCATCGCACGGCACGCGCGCCCTTCAGGCGTGAAGACACACGCTTGGCGCAAGTGCTTCAAGGCCACGACGAACCATCACGGCGACACCCCATGAAAAACGCCAGCGACATCAGTACCAAGGGCACGATTTGTTCCGGCTCTCCCTTCGCAACCACGGCACAATGCATCTGCGCGACTCGAACTCCCCGCCGAGGAGACAGAACTGCATTCCCGGCAGCGTCGAACGTATCTGGGCTGCCAGTTTCCCACCGATTCCACACGTGCAAGTTCCGGTTGGATGAACTGAGTTTCTTTCGTCCAGCAACACGCTCGTCGCAGGCAATCCGACGGCTGACTTCCCGTGCCAGCCCATGAGTGTGGCGCCTCCCCTTGAGCTTGCAGGCTTTTGAAAAGTCGCCTGCTGGCGCAGGCCAGGGACGGCTGCGACGACGAAACAAGCACGTAACCGATTGGTTCGTCGCGAGCGAGTCCCGACAAAGGGGATCAGGGAAATCGTTTCAACAACCTGCAATGGACTTTGCAATTCTTTGCACTTCGCCCAATCATCGCGAAACATGGGGCGTCCAGATTGTGCGCCACGACGAAACGCAATCCGTGTTTCGCGACACGAGGACACCGCCATGAACACATGCCCTGAAAATACCGAACCCAGTGCGACGCGTGCGGCGCCACCGACGTCCACACCGGATGAGGCGTCCCGCGGCGGTTGCCGCCGCCGCTGTGCCGACAGGCGCCGTCCGCGCCGGCGCTGGCCGATCGGCCTTGGCGTGCTGACTCTGGCACTGGTCCTCGCGGCCATGGCCTGCCACGGGCACGGTCCGCATCACGGTTTCGGCGGCCCGCGTTTCAGCGAGGCACAGGTGGAGCGCATGGTCGACCACGTGGTGACGGATGCCACTGACGCCCAGAAGGCGCAGGTGACGGCCATTGCCCGGGACACTTACCGACAGATCGCCCCCATGCAGGCACAGGCCGATCAGGCGCGCAAGCAGTTGGTTGCACTGCTGTCCGCACCGAAGATCGACCGTGTCGCACTGGAAGATCTCCGCGTTAGCCAGTTGGCGCTGGCCGACCAGGCATCGCGGATCACCAGCACTCATCTGGCTGATGCTGCCGAAGTGTTGACCCCCTCCCAGCGTACCGAACTCGCTCAGAAGTTCGAGCGCCATTTCGAGCCCTGAGCCGTGCAGGCTTCCGAATCGGGTATGCATCAAGTACTCATGATCGAGGACGACCATCGCCTTTCGGCGATGGTCGTCGCGTATCTCGCGAAGAACGGGTTCTCGGTCACGCCGGTCGAGACCGCTGCCGCTGGACTGCAGCGGTTGCAGCAACCCACCTCAGCCGGGATCGCATTGGTGCTGCTGGACCTGATGCTGCCCGACGCCGATGGCCTGGATGTCTGCCGCGCGATCCGCCGGCTGCCCGGTCATGCCGCAAACCTGCCGATCCTGATGCTCACGGCCAAGGGCGATCCGATGGACCGCGTGGTCGGTCTGGAACTCGGTGCAGACGACTACATCGCCAAGCCGTTCGAGCCACGCGAACTGCTCGCGCGCATGCGCGCCGTGCTGCGCCGTCGTCCGGAACAAGCGACCGCCCCCGCGGATGTCCTGCCGTTCGGCCGTCTGATCATCGACAAGGGCGCGCGCCAGGTGCGCCTGGACGGCGACGTGCGCCCGCTGACCGCCTACCAGTTCGATCTGCTGCTGGCACTGGCGGAACGCGCGGGGCGAGTCCTGTCGCGGGACGTCCTGCTGGATGTAGTGAAGGGCGGGACGCTGGAAGCCTTCGACCGCTCGATCGACGTGCATATCGCGCGTCTTCGTCAGGTGCTGGAAGAAGATCCCAAGCACCCCAAACGCATTCTCACCGTACGAGGGGCCGGCTATGTCTTCGCGAAAACGCAGGATCAAGACGACCCGACGGCCCACGCCTGAAGGACGGCCACGCTGGACACAACGGCTGTGGTGGCGCGTCTACCTCGCCGTGCTCGGTGGCCTGCTCCTTTCGGCGCTGCTGCTGGCCTTCGCGGCCCGAACGCAGCGCAGTCGGTGGGACATCCTTCCGTCATCGGGGCTGGGCGCGGTGGCGACCGCCCTGTTGCCGCCCGCTTCCGCCGATGTCCTGATGCAGAGGAACGCCCTCCTCCACTGGCGGCGGGAACTGCGGGTCGACATGACGCTCTATGCGCCCGATGGCCATCTGATCGCCACGTCCACGGCCACGCCGCCGGGCCACGGCATCACGCCACCGATGGCGGAACATCGCGTGAAGCTCGCCGACGGCCGGGCCCTGCTGCTGCGCCCCGTCCTGGGCGGGTCGCCATGGGGCGTACTGTTCGTACCGCTGTCCATCCTGTTGGCCGTGGCACTGGTCGCCTATCCACTGACGCGCCGGATCACCAGACGGCTGGAGCGGCTCCAGAGCAGCGTGGAAACCTTCGGCTCGGGCGAACTCGGCAGCCGCGTGGCGGTGGAAGGACATGACGAGATCGCGCGCCTTGCGCAGAGCTTCAACCTCGCCGCCGCCAGGATCGAGACACTTCTGCGCGCACAGAAGGATCTGCTCGCCAATGCTTCGCACGAACTGCGATCCCCGCTGGCGCGCTTGCGCATGGCAGTCGAACTGCTGGACACCGCAGCGCAACCGGCGCTGGCCGAGGAACTCTCGCGCAACGTCGGCGAACTCGACACGCTCATCAGCGAACTGTTGCTGACCAATCGCCTGGATGCGGCCTCGGCCAGCATCGAGCATGTCCCCGTGGATCTCGCAGCCCTGGCCACGGAGGAGTGCGCGCGCGTCGGTGCGCCCCTGCACACCGCTCCCTGTGGCGTGCACAGCGATGCCCGCCTGCTGCGGCAGCTGATACGCAACCTCCTGGAGAACGCCCAACGCTACGGCATCGCCGGCACGACCGAGCTGCACATCGAGCGCCACGGCGAACGGGTAATCCTTGACGTTCTCGACCGCGGCCCGGGCATCCCCGAAATCGAGCGTGAACGCATCTTCGAGCCGTTCTACCGCATGCCCGGCCATCGGGAACGCGACGGCGGCGTGGGCCTGGGCCTGAGTCTGGTCCGGCAGATCGCGCGATCGCTGGGCGGCGATGTCCGCGTCCTGTCGCGAGCAGGCGGCGGCACATGCTTCCGTGTGGATCTGCCGCAAGAGGGCGCGGAAGGCGACCGACCCGCCTCGTGAGCGGTCGGCGCCGGAGTCGTCGCCGCGGAAATCCCTGCGTACCATGACCATCAGCGCTGCGGACGGGTCTCGTGCTGCGATGGCCGGGCACCATGCCGCACCAGCCCCGCATTCGCGGCCAGGATGATCGCGGTGCCGATCATCGTGTCACGATCGATCTCCTCGCCCATCATGAAAAAGCCGATCGTCAGTGCGATCGGCAATTGGACGAAACTGATCGGCGTCAGCACGGACACCTCGCCGAGCCGCATGGCACGGACCCAGAGCAGATGGGCGGCCGTCCCCAATACGCCGACGGCGCCTGCCCACAGCCACGCAAGACCGTGCGGCCACGTCCAGGTGAACAGTGCGGGCCCAAGCGAGAGCGGCACCCAGAGCAACGTGGTGACCGCCACGACGCGATCGCCGGGCTCGGTGCGCAGCAGACGCTTGATCTGGATCGACACGAAGGCGAGGAGCACGGCGCCGGACAGGGCGACGAGGATGCCGCTGTCGATGCCGACCGCACCCGGGCGCACGACCATCAGCACTCCCGAGAATCCGAGGATGACCGCTGACCAGCGCGCGACGCCCACCCGTTCGTGCAAAAGCACCAGCGCACCCAGGGCGGCGAACAGCGGCGTCGAGTAGGCCAGTGCGATCGCCTGTGCAAGCGGGAGATGCCCGATCGCCCAGCAACTGCAGAACATCGCCAGCACGCCGGTGATGCTGCGTTCGAGGTACCGTCGCTGCGACATCGCCCGGAAGATCGCCCGCCGGTCGGTGGAGACCAGCGGAAGCACGACGGCCAAGCCGAAGAAGTTGCGGAAGAAGGCGATCTCGAAAGCGGACATCGACACGGATGAAAGCCTCGTCGCCACCGTCATCATGCCGTACAGGCAAGCGCTGCAGAGCATCAGCAGCGCGCCGCGGGTGTGTGGGTTCATGCCGGATCCTTGGCGAGTAAATATGACGTGTGGACCGCGGTCTGCGGGAGCAGCCCACGATCGGACGATCGCGACAGGATGCCCCGCCACCACTGACCGGAACCGGATGCCGGTCGCATCCCGGCGTCGAACTCACACTTCCGGATTCACCGGTCTGACGTGTCGCCCACTTCGCGTCGGCACCGCGCCGCTTCCGTCCGGATGCGTCGGTACACTTCCTCGCGATGCACGGCCACCTCCTGCGGGGCTTCCACGCCGATCTGCACTTGCGCGCCACGCGCGCCGAGCACGATGATCGTGACGGAATCCCCGATGCGCAGCTTTTCGCCGATACGCCTTGTCAGGATCAACATCGACCCACTCCTTTGCCAGTTTCTTGCCTGTCGATATCGCCACGGCGCACATCCCGCTCCGCCTGGCATCTTCGTACGCATCGCCTCCGCGCTACGGCGGTTCGGCGCTGTCCGCATGGTCGTCCGTCTCGTGATCGCACCGATCCGGACGCCGCCCGCTCCAGCCAACCTGGCGATCGGCATCCGGCGGCTTGCGAATCAGAAGAACCGCACTGGACACCGGCGTCCGCGTAGCACTTCGAGTGGTCACGAGACATCGCCTTCGTCCTGCGCATGCAGCGTCAGCGGCAACCGGGTCAACCGCTGTCCGGTGGCGTCGAAAATCGCGTTCGCCAGTGCCGGCACGACCGTGCTTCCGGGCACCTCACCGGTGCCTTTCGCGGTGGCATCGGAAGGCATCAGATGCACATCGACCCGGGGCATCTGGAAGATGCGTGCGATCCGGAAGGTGTCGAAGTCGCGTTCGACCACAGCACCATCGCGGAACGTGATCTTCCCGTAGAGCCCTGCGGCGAGCGCCCAGGCAGTGGCGCTGTGCGCCTGCGCGATCACGGCGTCGGCATCGGTCACGTGCCCGCAGTCCAGCGCCGTCACCACGCGGTCAACCACGATCTCATCGTCCGGCGTGACCGTGACCTCGACCACCGACGCAGCAAACGAGCGATGCGTCGGCACGATGGCCACGCCGCGTCCACGCCGTTCGCCTGGCCGGCCGGGCGACAGCCCCCTCGACCAACCCGCCCTGTCTACCACCAGGTCCAGCACCGCCAGCGCCAGTGGGTTGTCCCGCAGCAGCGCCCGGCGATAGCCCACCGGATCGTGCTGCGTGCTCCTCGCGACGTGGTCAAGCATCGACTCGACGGCGAAGCCGTTGTGGAACGCACCGGAGGAGCGCAGCCACGAGGTGTTGATCGGTGCGTCGCGCAGCGTGTACTGCATCAGCTCGCTGTCCACGGCGTAGGGCTGGTCGATGCCTCCCTCGACCGCAAAGATGTCGATCCCCGGCGTCGATCCCGTGGCGGCGCTCCTGCCCATCACCGGCTGGCCGGCGACATGGTGTTTCCAGACTGTCAGATGGCCTGTCGCGTCCCAGCCAGCCTCGATGCGGTGCGCATACGCCGGCCGGTAACTGCTCTGCGCGGAGGCGATGTCCTCCTCGGGCGTCCAGACCACCTTCAGCGGCCGGCCGTCGCCGATCGCGCGGGCGATCCGGACCGCCTCGATGTGTGCCAGCGTGTTGGGCTGCGCGCGGCGACCGAAACTGCCGCCGTCGTTGATCATGTGCAGTTCGATCTGATCCGCACCGAAGCCCAGCTCGCGCGCGAGCGACAACGGGTCCAGCAGTTGCATCTGCGGCCCGCCCCAGACTTCGCAACGATCCGCGTCCACACGCACGATGCAACTCGTCGGCTCCATCGTGACATGTGTGTAATGGGGCACGAAGAATTCCAGTGCCGCGCGCCCTCGCGCCGCCGACAACGCCCCGTCCACGCCCCCCTTGCGGCTGGCGACAGCGCCGTCGCCCCGGGTCGCTTCCAGCAGTTCCGCGCGTAATTGCGCCGTGGAGAACATGGAGACATCGCGGATATCGCAGTCGATCTTCAGCGCGTCGCGTCCCCGCCTGGCACTCCAGAAGTCGTCGGCCACCACGGCGATGCCCGTGGGCACCTGCACGACATGGCGCACGCCCGGCATGCGCAGCGTCGCGGACGCATCGAAATCGGCGATGCCGACGCCAAGGCGCATCGGTCGCGCGACCAGCGCTACGCGCATGTCCGGGAGCCGGAGATCGATCGGGAACGCCGCCGTCCCCGTCACCTTGCCCGTGCCGTCCACCTGCAGCACCGATTGCCCGATCAGCGAGAATGCCTTGAGGTCCCGCAGCGCGACCGCCTTGGGAATCGGTTGTCGCGCTGCGGCTTCGGCCAGATCACCGAGCGCAGCGCGATGTCGCGTCCCGGGCACGGAGACGGTACCGTCCCGGATGTCGACGGTCGCAACAGGCACGCCCCAGGATTTGGCGGCCGCATCGATGAACATGCGCCGCGCCGCGGCGCCCGCCTGCCGATACATCAGCCATGAGGATTGCGATCGTGATTGTGTCCTGCCCGGCACCGCGTTGCCGCTGAAGAATGTCTCGGCTCGGTTGCGCTGTTCCACCGGCGCGCGCTCGACACGGATCCGGTTCCAGCGCGTCCCGAGCTCTTCCGCTACCAGGGCCGTGAGCACCGCCTGGATGCTGCGGCCCATGTCGCGATGCGTGGAGGTCACCGTCACCATCCCGCGAGCGTCGATCCGGATCAGCCCCACCGGTTCCGGAAGAGACTGTTCGGCGATCGCGTCCTCGTCGTCGCCGGCGAGGACCACCGACAACGAGAATGCCGATTCGCTGCCATGGCCTTGCCTGGACGTATTGACGAACGTGAGCGCGTTCATGGGGATTCCTCCTCTCGCAAAGCTTCGGCGGCACGATGGATCGCCTCGCGGATACGCACATAGCTGCCGCAACGGCAGAGGTTGCCGCCCATCGCGAGGTCGATGTCCGCGTCGGAAGGCGCTCGATTGCGGCTGAGCAACGCGGTGGCGGCCATCACCTGCCCGGACTGGCAGTAGCCGCACTGGGCGACGTCAAGCCCCATCCAGGCGATCTGTACCTGCCGGCCGACAGGGTCCGCCTCGACACCTTCGATCGTCGTGACCCGCTTTCCATCCGCTTCGATCGCCTTGATCCGGCATGCACACGTCGGTGCGTCGTCGATGAGGACGGTACAAGCGCCGCACGCACCACTGTCGCATCCATATTTCGTTCCTGTCAGGCCGATGTGGTCGCGCAGCACCCACAGCAGTGGAATGGTCTCGTCGACATCAAGCCTGATCATCCGATCGTTCACCCGCATCGTCAACGAATGCATCGCACGTCTCCCGTGATGGCACGAGAGCGTGGAATGCCCGTTGCCGTGGCGCATCGCGATCGCGTCATCGCAGCGCGTCTGGCGTCCGGCGAGAACCGGCGCACGGCATGCGCGCATCGATCATCAAATGGAACGCGCTTGTCTCCTCTGTTCATATGCCCCCCTGTGGGTCATGAATGTTTCTCTTGATCGTCTTCTTCCAGCGCCCGCTCGATCCGCCGATCCGGGACGAGCCACATCGCCGCGACCCCGATATAGAGCATCAGGGACACGCGCGGCGCCCATGCCGCCAGCGGAATCGCAGCCGCGTAGATGCCGATGGATCCGCGTGCCTTCCAGTCGTTCCCCAACTCCCGCTCCAGCGCACCCAGTTGCCCATTGCGTTTCACGATCGCCAGTTGGAGCACGTAGTAACCGACCCCCGACATCATCAGCACGCTTCCGTACACCGCCATCGGGAGCGGGGACGACTGGGTTTCGTCCATCCATGCGGTCGCGAAGGGAATGAGCGACATCCAGAACAGGAGATGCAGGTTCGCCCAGAGGATCGCGCCACTGACATGCCTGCACGCAGCGATGAGGTGATGGTGGTTGTTCCAGTAGATGCCGACGTAGACGAAGCTCAACAGATAACTCAACAGCACCGGCACGATGGCGAGCAGATCGCGCAGGCCGGTGCCTTCCGGCGTCTTCATCTCCAGCACCATGATCGTGATGATGATCGCGATCACGCCGTCGCTGAATGCCGCCAGTCGTTCGTTGGTCATGGCCTTGCCCATGCACGCCCCTCCCGCCCCTGGTCGTCGTCTCGTTGCGCATGCGGGTGTCGCGTGCGCGCCCATCCGCTGCTGCTCATTGCACCGTGATCCGATAGGTGACGCTGCCCGACTGCCCCGGTGCCAGCGTGCCCACGTACGTCCAGTCGATCGCTCCCGCCGCGCCCACCGCAGGCTGCTGCGTCACGCTGCAGCCCGTCAGGTCCGCCGGCAGCGGTGCCCCGCACGATGCCGACACGTACTGCGTGTACGCAGGCGTCGCGTCGTGCACCACCAGCGTCCCGATCGACTCCGGGCCGTTGTTCCGGAACGTCACCTCGTACTCCAGCACGTCGCCCGTCCGCGCCTGGTTGCTCGTCGCATACGCCGTCCCCTGCGTCACGTTCCGCACCCGCTTCGTCAGGCCCAGCGCCGTGTCCGACACCGTCGTCACGTCATGCCGCGTGTACGTCCCGCTCAGCGCTGGACCCGCATTGTCGAACGTGAAGCTCGCCGTCAGCGTCGCGTCGTCCATCGAACCGTTCGCCGCACCCG
>NZ_JBQUZW010000025.1:0-16128 GCF_056313665.1 Lysobacter sp. DMC104
TGGGACCGGGGCAAGGAGATGGCGGGACACCGCCGCTTCACCCTGGCCACGGACATCCAGGTCTACTTCTGCGATCCACATCATCCGTGGCAGCGGGGCACGAACGAGAACACCAACGGCCTGCTGCGCCAATACTTCCCCAAGGGCATGAGCCTGGCGGATGTCTCGCAAGCCGAACTGGATGCCGTCGCGCGCCGGTTGAACGAAAGGCCACGCAAGACGTTAGGCTATCAAACGCCGGCAGAACGATACCGACAAACCGTTGCGTTGACCGGTTGAATCCGCGGTCGAAAGCGGACATCTCCCCTACCCTCGATAAACATCCCTAACCAGCTCCCCTCTTTACCGACGATAGAGGGAGTAAGTGAAATCTCCCCGGCTTGGTAGGCAACAAAAGGGCCTCCCAGTTGGGAGGCCCTTTTGCAATCGCATCAGCGCCCGCGACCGGAGCGCGAGCCACCGCGGTCATCGTCGCGACGATTGTCCCAGCCGCGCTCGGCGGCACGAGCATGACCTTCCGGGTCGCCGAACCAGCCGCCATGGCCCCGATCGTCGTCGCGGCCGCTGCGACTGCTCGAACCGCCACGATCGTCGTCGTAGCGCGAACGACTCGAACCCGAACTCGAGGAGCGGCCACGGCCGTCGCGATCGTCATCGTCTTCGCGCCGAGTGTCCCAGCCGCGCTGCGCAGCGCGGGAGTGGCCTTCCGAGTCGCCGAACCAGCCGCCGTGGCCACGGTCGTCGTCGCGGCCGCGGCTGCTGGAACGACCGCGATCGTCGTACGAACTGCTGCGGCTGCGGTCGTCGTCGGACCGATAGCGGCTCGAGTTGGAGCGGTCGCGATCGTCGTCGTCGTCGCGGCGGGTATCCCAGCCGCGCTGCGCAGCGCGGGAGTGGCCTTCCGAGTCACCGAACCAGCCGCCGTGACCACGGTCGTCGTCACGACCGCGACTGCTTGAGCGGCTGCGATCGTCGTCGCGATCGTCGCGGCGGCCGTAGTTGCCGCCGCCGCGGTCATCGTCGCGACCGCTGCGGGTGAAGCGACCTTCGTCGTCGCGGCTCCGGCCACTGCGGTCGTCGTCGTTGCGGCTACGTGAATAGCGACCGCGATCGTCGTCGTCGCGATCACCGCGCATCGAGGAGCGCCCACGGTCGTCGTCGGAGTGGCCGTAGCGGCGGTCGTCGTCGCGGTCGCGGCCCGAGGATCGGCGATCGTCGTCGCTCACGAACCGGCCCTGTTCGTCGCGTTCCTGGTTGAATCGTGCCATGTTGCGTTCTCCGTTGTCTTCTTGCATTTCGAGCGTGCGGGCTGTGGGGGGGTGGAGGCCGCGCGTCTGCGCCTCGGTCTCGAGTTCCTGTTTCCGAGACTTGATGCGCTGCCCCAACTCGGACATGTCCAGGCCGACTGACTTGGCCTTCGCGAAGATCCCGCTGCTCGGCTTCTCCTCTTCGCGGACATGCATCTGGATGTATTCACTGAGAACCTTGACCTTGGCGTCGTGGAAGCGCGCTTCGGGACCGTCGTCGCACATCAGTTCTTCGATCAGTATCGCGGCACCGTCATGCTCGACTTGCGCCTCGTCCATCAGATCGGTGTCAACGCCGTGTTCGCGGCAGGCCGGATAGAACACCTCATCTTCAAGGTGTGCATGGATCGACAGCGCCCGGCAGATCTTCTCCGTGAGGGATCGCTTGTCTTCGCCAGACTCCGCGGCTTGGTACTGCGCGAACAGCGCCTCCACCTCGCGATGGTCTGCTTTCAGCAGACTGATGGCATCACCCTCCGCCTTCACTCCAGGCGACGCCCGCGCGATCGCTCCACGTGTCGCGGTCATCGCCTTCGATGTACGTGTCGCTGCCTTCTTTGTCGCCTTTCCGTTCTGCACCGAAATCGTCTTGCGCCCTTTGGTTCGAGGCATGGTCTCTACTCCTGGCTGTGGGACAACCACACAAGAACGAATGCAACCTTCGTGCCAGTGCAATCCATCCTCGCGACAAGGCGCATCCGTCGCGAATGATTCCTGCATCAACGCATTCGCAGTGGAAAGAAGTGCCTGCCGCACGCAAGAATTTCGGCGGCACGCCCTGCGCTGCGACCACATCGATCCGCATCGCACACAAAACGACATCGTCGACAGGCGGATTCAGTTGCGATGCTGCCGCGCAACCGCATGTTGACGCGGCCACCAGACGCGCCATCCATGCAGAGAACGGGAGATCAGCACGATGTCCGCCCCAACGTATCGCGCCACGCTGTTCGACGCCGAACGCTCCGACAGCTGTCAAGTCGACCTCGACAGGGTCGAAGTCACCACACTCGCCGACACGCAGTTGCTGTGGATCGACGCGACGGACGTCGTCGCCCTCGCGCCGGTGATCCGGCAACTCTCGATGCCTTCATCGATTGCAGAAAGCCTGTACCGCAACGGCACATCGCCCGACCTGCTCCACACCGGCGATGGCTTCTGGCTGAGGGCTCACGCACTGCGTGAAGGACACGACGCCGACTTCGACCCAGTCCCCATCGACATCGTCGCCGGCCGCAACGTCGTGATCACATTGCGAAAAGCGGACGCGAACGTCGCATACGAGCTCGATCTGCTTTCTTCACATGGCGACCTTGGCCGTCTCGATGCCGAACGCTTCGTCGCCGCGCTGCTCCACGGCGTGCTCGCCAGCTATTTCGACGCCGTGAACATCATCGAGGCTCGAGTCGAGCGTGTCGACGACACCATCCTCTCATCGGAATACGTCGACTGCATCGAGGCGTTGCGCCAACTGATCCGGTCTACATCGCGCATGCGTCGCTCGCTCGCCGGGCACAGGAAAGTGTTCACCGGCCTCGCGCGGCCGGATTTCAGCCCCTGCGGCGACGAGGCGCCACGACGGCATTTCGCCGCGCTGGACCAGAAGTACGAACGGGCGATGGACGTCGTGGAGAAGAGTCGCGACCTGGTGATCGACTGCTTCGAATTGTTCAGCAGCCGCACGGCGCTGTCGACCAACGAGACCATGCGGACACTGACGTTCCTGACCGTCCTCATCGGCGGGCTGGCGGTCGCGGCAGGCGTCCTCGGCATGAATTTCAAGGTCGGATTCTTCGCGTCGGAGAACGGCTTCTGGATCGCTCTCGGCGCGATGGGCGGGCTGGCGGCCCTTGCCATGGCCCTCGGGAAGCACCGACGCTGGTTCTGAAGCGGTTGCCGCGTGCGGAGATGCGCCATCTTCTTCGCGTGATCTCCGCGTCGGCTGACACGTGAAAATCAAGTGGCAGCGGGCAATTTTTTCAGGACTGAGGCGACAAGCTAACTGCCCTTCTCACCAGATGCCCCGCCCGTGCGACGCTTGCCACCGCCGTCCTGCTTGTTCACGGTGGCCCAGGCGATGCGTTCTGCGTCCCGATCGCTGCGGCCCGCCTGCTTTTCGCTTTCTTCGATGTGTTTGGCTTTTCGCTTTTGCTTCGGCGTGTATCGCGCCTTGCTTCCCGTCGGCATGTCGATGCTCCGGCTTGAGAATCGTATGCACGGAATGATGCAAGCGCCGTGCCATGCGCGCGGACGGCATGCCTCTTGCGTCCGATGCGACGCGGCATCCCGCCGCCGAGGAGATTGCACATGCACCGAAACATCCTGAAGACCCTGCAGGGCGAACACGACGCCCTCCGCGCGCTGTTCGCCGAGATCAACGCCACCACCGACCGCGCCAGGAAAGGGCGTGCGCAATTGCTCGAGTCGATCGAGAACAGCCTGATTCCTCATGCAAAGTGGGAAGAAACCGTCTTCTATCCCGCATTCGCCGATCGCGCGGACCGCGACGGGCTCAAGATCCATGCCGAAGCGCTGCTCGAGCACCACGCCGTGGAGCAGGTGGCGATTCCCGAGATCCACGCCGCCAATACCGGCACGCCACAATTCGCGGGCCGCGTGAAGGTGCTCGGTGAAATGATCGATCATCACGCGCGCGAAGAAGAAACGAGGATGTTCAAGCTCGCTCGCAAGCTGTTCAGTGCAGAGGAGCTCGCGGATCTGGACGAACAGTACGAGACATGGAAGGCCTCGAACGCAGCGGCCCTCGTCGTCGCCGGGGAAAAGGGCAAGGCCGGTCTGAAGGGAGCCGTCAAATCGATGGTCGAATGACCCAGCCCGATCAAGCACGATGATGCCGACGCCACGAAGCAACATGTCGATGCAGAAACGACAATAGCCCTCGTGGCGCCGGCGTGCCTGCGGCATGGCAAGCGTGCAATTCTTTCGCGATCTTCCGATTCTTGCACACCCTGCACATGGATAGCGGCATGCAGCCAGCCTGAAAGCGCTGCGCCTGCATTGGCACGAGCCATGCTTGAAAGGAGAGGCACGATGCCTGCCGGCGGATGTCCCGCCCTCGTGGTTCCTCCCCTCCCGTCGGCAGGCATCGTCTCCGCGTGCGTGATCCGAGGACCGAATGTCGATGTTGCAGGCACGACTTCGATGCGTGTGTGCGCCTAACAGCTTGGCGCCTTGCCGTTTCCCTGCTTCCTGCCCTTCCCCCGATCGATCGTCCCGAGCGTGCGCAGCGAGCTCGCGAGGCGCTCGCCTGCAGGCGAGCCGTGCGGCCACGCGAGTGGCCGCACGTCGGATGCGTCAGCGCTTGTCGCTGCCGCCGGTCTTGCCCTGATCGGAACCGCCGCCGGTGCCCTGCTGCGGCCCGCCGCTCGAGCCAGCGCCACCCGGCTTCTTGTCGTCGTTGCGCTGGTTGCCCTGGTTCTCGTTCTTCTGGTTGTGGTCGGTCATGATCGTATTCCTGATGTTCGCCTCGGAGGGAGGCTCCTGTATCCACGCACCGATCATGCCAATCCCGATTTTTTCATGGTGCGCGATTCATGCAACCAGAAGTCGACGCGATGGCGGCCATGCGTCCCCGATCAGCCTGCTTTCCCGCGCGGCGAGGAAGGACATCGACCTGTCGTAACGCTGTCGATCGTACCGCACGCATGCTGCATCGGTTGCGCATGCACGAAAAAAAATCGGGCCTCCGAAGAGGCCCGATCTCGATGCACCACATGCGCGGATGGAGGAGGAAGACGTCCGCGCATCGCGCATCAAGCCGTGCCGCGCCCGGAGGCGCTCTTGTTCGCCGTCGAAGCGGCCGGGCCCGTCTGCCTAGCGGTGGTTTCCGCCTGCGCACCGGAAGCCGTAGCGGTCCTGGTACGCTTGCCGGGAGTGTCGCCATCACCGCCATCCTCGTCTCCACGCTTCACGCGGATGCGGTTCTCGACGTCCTTCACACCCGGAAAGTCGTCGACCAGGTCCTCGATGCGATGCTTCATGGCGGGTTGGGCCACGCTTCCTTCGAGGGTCACCTCACCATTGGACACGCGAATATCGATGTCGCTGGCATCGATCTCGTCGTCCTGCATGAGCTTCTCGTTGAGATCTTCGGTAATGCGTTCGTCCGAACCGGAATAGTTGCGCGGACCCTTGCCGCGATGGCCGCCTGACCACATGGCACCCTGCTGCTGCCAACGCCCCTCCCCCTGCTGACCGTAGACGCTGCGAAGCCCGTCGCCCTGCCGATCGTGAAAACGATCATCACGTCCAGATGCACCCTGCCCGTAACGGCCATTGTCGTCGTGACCCGGAAGCGCATTCCGACCATCACTGCGTCGGCCTTCGCTGCCCTGACCATAACGGCCCTGACCGAAACCACTTCGGCCGGCATCGTCGTAGCCATCGTCGCCATGGCCACGGTGACGCTGGCCGTAGCCACCCTGGCTGTGGTGGCTCCGATCGTATCCCGGGCCGGAATCGGATTGTTCAAAGCTGCGCTGCCGGCCTCGCTCGCCCTCGACGAAGTAACCACCCTGCTGGCCGTAGACGTTTTGAAGACTGTCTTCCTGTGAATCGAATGGCTGGCCACGCCCGTACTGCTCCTCCGCGAATGCACGTCCCGCGGACCGCTCCCAGCGGCCTTGCCGATCATCGATCGCGTAGCCGCCGTAACGGCCGGCCGACGGTTCCTCGGCGTGGTGACGGCCGCGCGATGCGGCATCGCCGAAGCGGTCGCTCATGGCGCCGCGCGAACCACGGCTTTCGGCATAATCCCGGCCATAGCGCTGCTCGGAGAAAACGTCGCCCTGGCGCTCGGCGTCATAGGCACGCGGATCATCGTAATCGGTTCTCCGGTAGCGGCCTCCCTGCGAAAGATCGCGCTCGTTCCGGCGACGCGCGCCTTGGTCGTATCTCATCTCGCTTCTCCTGTCGTTGAACCACTCGCGGCCTGCGTCGAAGCAGCGGGCACCCAGATCGAGTGCTTCGCGCCCCAGCGCCTTCAATCCGGACATCGACATGCCGGCATTGTTGTCGTCTTGCATGGATGCAACCTCCTGCATGAGTGAAGCATGCGCGGATGCGCATGCCCGACGTTCCAGTGCGCCGAAATATGCAAATCGACCCATGATCGATCGCGGCTTCCGTCACGCAGGAGGAAGAGTGCAAGAGGCGTGCCATCGAATTGCGTCCCGAAACCTGCAGCATGATCCGCATGATCGCATCTGGACAGGACGACACTCTTGCCAGCACGCGCACTTTTTTCGCATTCCTTTGTATCGCGCCGCCGTGAACGCATCAGACGGCGTAGCCGCGATGTCTTGAGCACAGTGAAGACTTTCGAGTCTGATTCAGACGCACGCCGCGCACGGCAAGGGCGTCCGGCCGCATCGCCAGCACGATCACTAGACGATGGGAGGATCGGCATCCCGACCATAGTGCCGGTGGGCTTCGAGTGCACCGATGAACAGGAATGGCGTGGTCTCGTGGATATGCGCCGCGCGTAGCAGGCCGCCATCCTCGTAGTTCTCCGGTAGGTCCGGCAGCGATAGCAGGCGCGCGGATTCGACGATCGCCAAGATGGTCTTGCAATGCCGCAACTGGTCGCGTACGAATTCGACCGCGCGGCAATCATCGGACAACGCCGCGACACAGCGTTCGCCATCGGGCAGGATCAGCCCATCGAACAGCACCGAAGGCTCGGCTTCGAACGAAGTCTCTGCCTCGACGGGCATGCCCGCGGCATCGCGGAAAGTGCCGATGCGGGGACCAACCAGTCGAACGACCGCACCCGCGGAGCACAAGGCATCCCGCAGCCCTGCGATCGCCTCCAAGTCAGCGCCATCCTCGATGATCAGGGCCACACGGCGGGTGCGCACGCCGCCATCGCCCGGAAGCGAGAACAGCGACAGCGAAGGTGAGGTCACCGGACCTTCCGCTTGCATCGGCGCCATCGCACAGGGCATGGGCGGCGGCAGGTCGGTCATGCCCAACCCCTCGGCGACCGCGCGCGCGAGTTCTTCGGATGCGTTGCGCAGCATGGACACCGTGCGTTCGCGGATCGCAGGCACCGTCACCTTGCTCAGTTCGAAGCGGAACGCCGCCGCGATGTGCGCCTGCTCGATCTGCGACTGGCTTTCGTAGAAGAGCGTGGCCTGCCGGTAATGCTCGGCGAACCGCTCCGGCTTGACGCGCACCTCATGACCTCCGACCGGCTCGGGGAAGGAATCGACGTAGGAATGGATGCGCCCCGCCAGCAGCGGGTCGTTGCTGAAGTCGATGCCGGGCACCACGTGTGCCACGCAGAAAGCGACCTGCTCGGTCTCGGCGAAGAAATTGTCGGGATTGCGGTCGAGCACCAGCCGCCGATCGGCAGCAGCGGCACCAACTCCAGCGGCACCAGCTTGGTCGCATCCAGCGCGTCGAAGTCGAAGGACGCCGCTGTCTCGTCGTCAAAGAGCTGGATGGCCAGTTCCCATTCGGGGTATTCCCCGCATTCGATGGCTTCCCACAGGTCGCGACGATGGTAGTCGGGGTCTGCGCCACCGATCTTCACCGCCTCGTCCCAGAGCAGCAAATGGGTGCCAAGCCGCGGCGTCCAGTGGAACTTCACGAAGCGGGCGCAACCATCGGCGGCGACGAAGCGATAGGTGTGCACGCCGAATCCCTGCATCATGCGGTAGCTGCGCGGGATCGCGCAGTCCGACATGAGCCACATCAGCATGTGGGTCGACTCGGGCATCAGCGACACGAAGTCCCAGAAGGTGTCGTGCGCGGACGCGGCCTGCGGCATCGCATGGTGCGGCTCGGGTTTCAGCGCGTGCACGAGATCCGGGAACTTCATCGCATCCTGGATGAAGAAGACCGGCATGTTGTTGCCGACGAGGTCCCAGTTGCCTTCCTCGGTGAAGAACTTCACCGCGAAACCGCGGACATCGCGCGCAGTGTCCTTGGAACCTCGCTCGCCGGCCACGGTGGAAAACCTGACGAACACCGGGGTCGTCTTCGACGCCTCGGAAAACAGGGCGGCCGCGGTGATCTGCGACAGCGAGTCATAGCACTCGAAGAACCCATGCGCGCCGGAACCCCGCGCGTGCACGATGCGTTCGGGAATGCGCTCGTGGTCGAAGTGCGTGATCTTCTCGCGGAGGATGAAATCCTTCAGCAACGCCGGCCCTGCGATGCCGGCCTTCAACGAGGACTGGTTGTCGGCGATCGGCACACCCTGGTTGGTGGTCAGGAGGCGATCGGTGCCGTCGGCGCGCATCGTGGCTAGCGTGCCGGACAGCGGATACTGCCCGACCAGCGCCACATGCCCAGTCTTGGCATTGGAACGCGTTTCCGACAACGTGCTGGCGGTCGCGGTTCGGGACACGTGATGGCTCGTGCCGCGCGGCGGATCGAGGTGAGCGGCACCATATTCCAGCGACTTTTCACGATTGTGCCCGAACGCCCGCGCGATGCGGTCCGCCTCCTGCGGCTGATGCCGCAATCCTTCACCATTGCTGTGGTCGCCGTCATGCTCGCCGTTCTGCGATGCAGGATCGGACCCGAGGTCGTTTTCGGTCGGTGGGACGTGCTCTGCGCTCATCGAATGCTCCTTCGGATGCCCGTCATGGGGGTGATGCCGGTCCTGGTCGGCCGCGGCGCGGGACGCGTGCTCAATGCGTCATCGGCGCGACGCCCGCATTTCGTCGATGGCCTGCGCATGCTCGCGCAACTTGGGCAGCGCTTCGGCCGCGAGCGCGCGCACGGCGACACTGGAAGCACCGGACGTCGCGGCTTCGTAGCGCGCGATGGATTGGCGGTGGCCGTCGGCCATGTGCATGAGGTAGGCCTCGTCCAGTTGCGCGCCCTGCTTCGAGGCCACCATTGCTTCCATCGACGTACGCTCGGGGCCGGGCTCGATGGACTCGCCCAGCAGCGCGCTCAGGCGTTCGTCGAGTGCCTCATGGTCATCGGCGATGCGCTTGGCGAGTGCGCGGATGTCGGCAGTCGGCGAATGTGATTCGACGTGGCGCGAGATCGACACTTCCGACTTCCCGCTGGAAAGCGCTTCGCGCAGAAAATTCCGGTCGGATGGTGCGAGATCCGACGTGTTCGCAAGCATCGCCTGCGCATCTTCATGGGACATTGCACCCGCCCCAGGTACGGCGGTTGATGTCATCGCGGACGTGTCGTCCGTTTCGGCGGCAGGCATGTCGTCGCGTTGCATGCGGTCTTGGCAACCGATCGTCGACGCGGCGAGACACGCCAAAATGAAGAAGGAACTTATGATTCGATGCAAGTCGTGCATGGATATCTCCTTGAAAATTGGCTGTCGCGGTCTTCGCGAAAGAATCGCTCGACCTGCCGTAGGCAGCAAGGAACATGCCACTGCAGAAGTCACATCGCCTGCCGCCGTGCGAAAAGCACGCGCGATCTTGCGTCTCAGGACCGGACGCACATTAGCGAACAGGAATCTGCATGCGCTCGGCAATGCACAAGTGTCCGCCGGCAGGAACAAATTGCGCACATCGTCGTATCGGGTTCTGACCGAGCATGCGCATCGAGGCTTGTGCCAATGTCGATATCTATATCGCGGCGCGTCTGATGCCACGCGGTGGATGGCATGGTTCTTGATGGAGAAGTCTTCGAGCGATTCCGCTCGTAATGACACGTGGAGAAGGCATGAACACGATGCACGCGAAGCACAGGCTGCTCGTCGGCCCGGCCGTCGTCCTCGCCCTATGGCTCTCGGCCTGCGACCGGCCGGCACCGAGCAGCAGTGCGCCGGAGACGGGCGCGAACGAATCCAATGCCGCACGGCAGGTGGACCCGCCCCCGGCAACCAGCCCCCAGGATCCACTGAGGACCGACACTGCGACGGACACGACGACGGATGCCGGCAGCACGGCCCCTGTGGACGACACCTCGGTGGAAGCGCGGATGCGGAAGGCGAAGTCCGATCGCGACCTCGAAAAGCAGCGGTGTCTCAGTCTTGTCGCGGACAAGCGTGAAGCATGCGACATCGCGGCCGACGCTGCCTACGAGACCGCACGGAATGATGCACAGCAGAAGATGGATGCGGCCGACACCACACCAACCAGGACACCGTAACGCCGGCATCTCACGCATCTAACACCAACGGGAACGACCTTCCCGCAACAAGGAGCATGCATCATGGGCATCATTCTTTGGCTTGTCGTGGGTGGCATCGTCGGCTGGCTGGCGAGCATCATCATGAAACGCGATGCGCAGCAAGGCATCTTCCTCAACGTCGTCGTCGGCATCGTGGGTGCCATGCTGGCTGGGTGGCTGATCTCGCCGATCATCCATGCGGGCACCATCAATCAAGACATCAGTGTGGCCAGCTTCTTCGTCTCTCTTCTGGGCGCTATTTTCCTGCTGGCCATTGTCAATCTCTTCACGCGTGGACGCGCGAAGTGAGACAGAGCGGGACGCGCCTCGCACACGGCGTGGCGCGCCCCGCGCCGCGTGCGCAGGAAGGCATCATCCGGAAAAAGTGCCCGGGAACTCAGCCGCGACGTTCCGGCTTCGGTTGCCGAAGTCGCATGCAGAACCGGAACACACCATGATCCGTCGCCTTGAAATCTCGCCCGCGCGCCGGATTGAGCAGGATGTTGCCCGCCATTAGGGCATGCACGGATGGCCCCCACAGCAAGTCACTGTTTCCCGACCGCAACCAGGTGTTTCCGATTGCGCGCGTGACTGACTTGCGCTGTCTCCAGTCCTTGGGCAGCGTCGCAGGATCCAGACACAGCAGTGTCGCGTCTCGTAGAATCTCGATCGATGACAGCCGATGGGCACCTTGCGTCTCGTGCAGATGCGACAGCGCTTCGAGTGCTGCAAAAGCCTCGCATGTCGACGTGTAGAGCACGTCTGGTCCATGTGTATGCCAGCGTGCGGATGGTGGTGATTTTGCCGCCTGCTTCCAGTCGACCTGGGGCGAAACGCGCCACAGCCTGTCCGGCATCTTGTCCAGACAGGCCGTTACATGAAATGCGGACATGTCCAGTTGCGTTCTCCTGCAGAAGGCCTCGCACGTTCGAGAGCATGGATTCCTGCTCGTGAACGCACTATTCGTGCCAGCATCGTCATTGCCGCATCGTGAATTTTTTTCATTGCTTCGGAAATGCATCAATGAATGCCGCATGAGTATCGCCAGACTACATCATGCGATTCACCATTTCCAGCACAGTGATAACGGAATCCTAATGGGATGGATGAGAGTCTTTTTCAATTCTCACTGACCGCGGCGCGGAAAGGGGGCCGGCGCACTTACCCCCGCCGCCCCCGTCGGTCGTCAGATGCCATGCACACAAGAAGGAGATGACTGCATGTCGAGTTCACAGGTGTCCGAGCCTTTCGTGCTGATCCTCGACGACGACCGCGACTTCGCCCAGTCCGTTGCGGACCTGGTGACATTCAGAGGCATGCGTCCGCTGCTGGCGCATTCGATCGCCGAGTCCAGAAACATCGCCGGAGAGGAAGACATCGACCTGATGCTGGTCGACCTGTCGCTGCCCGACGGCACTGCGTTCGACTTCATCAATGACATCGACGTGACCCGGCACGGGGAAGTCGCGCTCGTCACTGGCACACCAAGCATCGAATCCGCCGCGCGCGCCGTAGCGCGCCCCTTCATCGACTATCTCATCAAGCCACTGCTGCCGCAGCGCCTGGAGGCTCTGTTCGAACGCGCACTGCAGCGCGCCGCACTGCGCGGCTCACAGGGCACACTGGATGACGGCATCGTCGGTGCCTCTGGCGTCATGCGGACGCTGATTCGCGCCATCGCCGGCGTCGCGGAGACGGATGCATCCGTCCTGGTGTCCGGCGAAAGCGGCACTGGCAAGGAAGTGGTGGCCAACGCCATCCACGAGCGCAGCGGCCGGCCCGGCAAGTTCGTTGCCGTGAATTGCGGTGCAATCGCACCGGAACTGCTCGCCAGTCAGCTGTTCGGCCACGAACGCGGCAGTTTCACCGGCGCCCATACGCGGCACGTGGGGTTCGTGGAACAGGCGGACCGGGGGACATTGTTCCTTGACGAGATCACGGAAATGCCGATCCAATTGCAGGTCTATCTGCTGCGCGTGCTGGAAACGGGCCGTTTCGCGCGGGTCGGCGGTCTCAGCGAGGTCGAAGCCGACGTGCGCATCATCGCCGCGACCAATCGCAATCCCTTCACCGCGGTGCAGAGCGGGCACCTGCGGGAGGACCTCTACTATCGTCTCGCCGATGTCCTCATCGAGATTCCGCCGCTGCGTGCCAGGGGATCCGATGTCCTCCTGCTGGCCCAGCACTTCCTCGACAAGCTCAACGCCCGCTACGGTCAGCGCAAGCGCCTCGCCCCCGGCATGCACGGCCTGCTCCGCAAGCATTCATGGCCCGGCAACGTGCGTGAATTGCGCAGCGCGGTACAGCGTGCATACCTGCTGACACCTGGCGACTGGATCGAAGTCCGGCCGACGGTCGCACCACCGGCATCGATCGAGGAATCCGATCTGTCCGTGCTGTTCTCCATCGGCATGTCCTATGCCGAGATCGAAACGAAGGTCCTCATGAAGACACTGGCCTATCACAACAACGACAAGTCGGCGACTGCGCGCACGCTCGGCGTCAGCGTGCGCACGATCCACAACCAACTGGCGAGACTGCGCCAAGGCCCGCATGTCTGATCCCGAGCGGCCAGATGCGGAAAATGGTGCCCGCCTGCACGATCTGCGCAATGCGGTGAATGCGGCGGGTTTTTCCGTGCATGCGGCGGATCAGTTTCTGCGCGAAGGGCATGTGGAGAAGGCACTGGAGAATCTGATGCGGGCCGCACGATCCCTCGATCGCGCCCGCATTCTGCTCACAGGCGCATTCCCTTAGCGCTTGCACCGATGACGATCCGGCGCCGCCCCCGACGGGCGCGAAAAACGCGGGGCCGCTTTCACGGCCCAAACCAGGATGCGAGCCACGCTTTCAAGGCCGCACGTGCCTCCGCGAGGCCAACGCCTTCGCGCTCATCCACCGACATGCGAACCGCCATTGACGTGCAGCGTCTGGCCGGTGATGTACGACGCATCGTTCGAGGCGAGGAAGACATAGGCCGGTGCGACTTCCGATGGCTGGCCTGCGCGCCTGAGCAGCGTATCGGAACCGAAGCGCGCGACTTTCTCAGCGTCGAAACTGGCTGGGATCAGCGGCGTCCAGATCGGCCCCGGCGCGATTGCGTTCACGCGGATGCCGCGTTCGGCCAGTCTCTTCGCCAGCGACAATGTCAGGGTCTGGATCGCGCCCTTGGTGGACGCGTAATCCAGCAGGGTCTCGTGCCCTTTCACCGCCGTCACCGAACTTGTGTTGAGGATCACGGCGCCGTCCGGCATTGCAGGCAGCGCATGCATCGTCACATAGAAGAAGGAGAATACGTTCGTACGGAATGTGCGATCGATCGTCTCCGGATCGAGATCTTCCGGTTTGGCGACTTCGTGCTGCTCGCCGGCGTTGTTGACGAGGATGTCGATCCTGCCGAAGCGGGAGACCGTTTCCTCCACGAGCGCCTTCGCGATCTCCGGATCACCGAGATCGCCCGCGAACAGCGCACATTCGCTGCCCTCCTTCTCGACCATGCGGCGCGTGATCTCGGCATCGCGCGCTTCCTCTAGGTAACCAACCATCACGTTCGCGCCTTCCCGCGCGAAGTGCACGGCGACCGCACGACCGATGCCGCTGTCTCCACCGGTCACCAGCGCGACACGCCCCTTCAGCCTTTCCGCACCACGATAGTCCTCCCGGATCGTGTCCGGCTGCGGATACATGCGTGCCTGGTCGCCGGGTTGGTGTGCCTGGGTTTGCGGCGGAAGCCCCTGTCCGTGTCCCTGTCCATGCTTCTTTCCGGGATTCTGGTTCATCTTCGCTTTCCTCTGTGGATGCTGTGGAGGCCCGTTCGATCTTTCGATGGATACGGGTGCACAGCGAAGTCGCAAGGCGCATGCCAGCGCGAAACGAAGCACGACGCATACGGCACCCCGGTGCCCGTGACCGACTTTCCATCTGCGTGAAGATTTTTCAGGGTGCATCGTCTGTGCCGCACCTGCGGTGCTCCGCACCGTTGCCTCGTTCGCTGGCATGGCACTTGCAACAGCCTCGCGTGGCATGGCGTCAACGGCGCAATCAGCGCCCGTCGCGACGGCCTTGTGGAATTTCTCCAACCCCATCCGCTTCATCGAGACGAGGGACATGAGTATCAGCGAGCGAACCATCGACACGACATTGGCCGATTCCTTCCCGGCGAGCGATCCGCCATCGCATTCCTCCCCCGTCGTCTCGCCCGCAATGGCCGAAGCGCAATATTCCGTCTCAGACCTCACGCTCTACCGGATCACCGAAAGACGACGCTGCCGCGCCGGATTGAAAGGCGCCATCGGGAATGTCGAGCGACACTGGGCGACGCCCAACACCAGTCTCGTCCGGATGGCGACGTCTGTGCCGCTCGCGATCCTCGAATACCTGCTGGAACTCGAAGGTCCCGTGCCCGCCGGCCTGACGCTGCTCACGCTTCGCATCCCGAGCGCGGAAGTCGCGCTGCTTGATCACTATCCGGACGGCTGGGATCGACATCCCTGCCCGCCGACCGTGCGCATGCAGGCCGACGCATGGGCGCGGCAGGCACGCTGTCTCGCGCTGCGCGTGCCAAGTACAGTCTGGGGAGCGGAAAGCAACATCCTGCTCAACCCTGCCCACGTCGATGCACGCTGCATCGATGAATATGCCATGAGCGCATTCCGGCTCGCCCCCGGGCTTCGCGGATGATGCAGAGTCGCACGATGCCTGAAATGGCTGATTTCTGCACGATGCAGGAAACATGTTCCGCGTGCATCTCGCGCCGCGATGGCATGACGGGCTGCGGCAAGCACGGACAGGACCGTGGCATGGATCTTGCATATTCCTTCAGCAGCTTCGATGACGATGACGCGGCTTCCGATCTTGTCTCGCATACGCAGATCGGCATGGATGGCAACGATAGAAGCCACGAGGGCATTTGATCGACGCTCATCAATCGCAGGTCATCGTTCGAGCTGAAGTTTCAGGTCACGGGCAACAATCGCAGATGCCAACACCCTTCCACGGAGGCCACCATGCACAACGAGAAGAAAGTCAGGGAACTGATCCAGATCGCGACCAACGGCGCGACGTTCTATGCCCATGCGCTCGATCGCATCAGTGATCCGCAACTGCGTCGGGTATTCACCGAGATGGGGCAGCACAAACGCGATTTTGCGGCTTCGCTGCGACAGCTTCTCCAGATCGACGACGCCGCGCCCGATGCCGACGGCACGGTCTCCGGCGCGTTCCGTCGCGCCTATGCGGATCTGCTGGCGATGGTCGGCGACGAGAACCAAGCCTATGTGGGGCAACTTGAGGAAACCGAGGACAAGCTGCTGGAAAGCCTGCACGAAGCGATCGCGGAAGTCGATGATCCCCGCATCGTCTCCGTGCTGCAGTCGTTCCTCCCTCGGATCACCGCTTGCCATGACGAGATGCGGGCGATCAAGGAAAGCCTTGCCCAATAGCTGGATTCCCAAGATGGTGACCTGCGTACGGATTTTGTAGCCACTCAAGCGGTGAGTCCTATGGGGATGGTATCGGGTTCGGACCAGTTCCGGCGCACGCTTGCCGGAGGCTTGTAGCCATGGGCCCTATGCGGTCTGCGCTCGCTGTAGAACTGCCGCCAGCGCTCGATCAGCACCTTGGCTTCGGCCCGGCTGCGGAACCACTCGCGGTTGAGCAACTCGTCGCGCAGTTTGCCGTTGAAGCTCTCCACGAAGCCGTT
>NZ_JBQUZW010000026.1:0-10128 GCF_056313665.1 Lysobacter sp. DMC104
TTAGCCATGCATGCCGCCCTCCGACGCGACTGCCCTACTCTGTTGATTCCGTACTAACGATAAGTGATGATTATCGTCAGTACATGCCCTATTTCATAACGTACACTACATATTATGAAGCGAAATAGCACGCTCCCCGCTTTGTCAGCGACGGCTGCAAATCTGGTGCTGCCCGAGCAGCTGGCGCAGCAGGCCACCGACGCCGTGCGCGAACTGCTCGCCGAAGCGGCTGCCGCCAATACCACCCGCAGCTATGCCACTGCCCTGCGCTACTGGGCCGGCTGGCACCAGGCCCGCTACGGCGTCGAGCTGGCCTTGCCGGCCAGCGAGCCCGTGGTGATCCAGTTCTTGGTCGACCACATTCAGCGCAAGAACAAGACCGGTCTGGTCAGCGAGCTGCCGGCGGCGATCGACCAGGCGCTGGTCGCCGCGGGTCTTAAGGCCAAGATCGGGCCGCTGAAGCTGTCGACGGTGGTCCAGCGCGTCGCCGTGCTATCTACGGCGCACAAGCTCAAGCGCTTGGCCAATCCGTGCGAGCTGCCAAGCGTCCGCACACTCCTGAGTCGGGCCCGGCGCGCGGCGGTCAAACGCGGCGAACGGCCAACCAAAAAAACTGCGATTACCCGGCCAGAGCTTGAAGCCATGCTGGCTACCTGCGATCACAGCCTGGAGGGCCTGCGCGATCGTGCCCTCCTCTGCTTCGGGTTCGCTAGTGGAGGGCGCCGCCGCAGTGAGATCGCGGCCGCCGACATGCGCGACCTGCGCAAGGTCGGTGAGGACGGCTACATCTACCGGCTGGAGTACTCGAAGACGCAGCAGGCCGGGGTGAAGGCGGATTCGACGCCGGACAAGCCGATCCTGGGACGCAGTGCCGAGGCGCTGGCGGCCTGGCTCAAGGCAGCGGATATCCGCGAAGGGGCGATCTTTCGGCGGGTCTGGAAGAATAGGGTGGGCCCTGCCCTTCTCCCGGGCTCGGTGGCTACTATCGTGAAGCGCCGAGCTCGCTTGGCGGGGTTGGAGGGAGACTTTGGGGCGCATAGCTTGCGGTCAGGATTTGTGACCGAGGCCGGCAAGCAAGGCGTCCCACTCCCGGCCGTGATGGCGATGACCGAGCATCGTTCCGTGGCGAGCGTGATTGGGTATTTTCAAGCAGGTGCAGCAGAAGACAATCCGGCAGGCCGTCTTCTCAAGTAGGGCTATCGCGCACCAATCCCGATTGCTTCTCAACGTCGATCCTGGATAGTGCCGCTCGGGTATCGTTAAATCAGGTCTAGGCGGAACCGGCAATGGCGAAGGGTAAAAAGAAGTCCACTCCGACGCTCAAGACCGCAACACCGCGGAAGGCGACGCCGAAGCCCAAGGCGTCGCCCAAGCCCAAGAGGAAGTCCAGCCGCCGAACACGCCCGGCGATAGACGCTGTCCGCGCTTCCCGCGATGGCCACGAGTTCCACGAAGCCTGGGTCGCTCGGAAGTGCCTGGGCTTGCTCCTGCCCGGGGCCGAGTTGGTCGGCATTGCGGTGGAAGGTTTCGCCAACGAGGACCAGCGCGGCGTCTCGAATGAGGGCAATGAGATCGCCGACGCGGTCTTGTACTTCGGAGGCCGGGCGAACCTGCAGCACGCCAAGCGCGTGGTCGTGGTCCAGGTGAAGTACTCCAAGGCGGCCGAGCACAAGCCGTTTCGGGCGGCGGACGCGAAGAAGACGATTGGTAAGTTCGCGCGCACGTATCGCGCCTGCAAGACGTCGCTTGGGACCGACAAGGGTCGGGCAAAGTTGCGGTTCGAGCTGGTCACCAACCGGCCCATCGAGCCCGCGCTGCTCCAGGCCATCGAAGGTCTGGCGGCGCAATGCCCGCTCAAGGGCGACGCGAAAACTCAGGCGAAGCAGGTGGCGGACGCCTGCAAGCTGACGGGCAAGGACCTCGCCGAGTTCGCCGCGCGACTAGACATGATCGGCCTGACCGGCGACCTGCGCGAGAACAAGCAGCAGCTCGCACTCACCCTGGTGGACTGGTCAGACGCGCGGGACCACATGGCCCGCCGCCGTCTCGCGGATATCCGGGAAATGGCACGCGACAAGGCCGGTTTGATCAAGCAGCACCGCAACGTCATCGTGCGCACGGACGTGCTGGCTGCGTTGGGCCTGTCCGACGAAAAGGATCTGCTCCCGGCGCCGGCGAGCTTTCCGCTGATCGGAAAAGTGATTGATCGCGCGCAGTTGGACGACACCGTCCACCGCATCCCGCGGCTCACTCGGCCATTGGTCGTGCATGCCGAAGGCGGGTTCGGAAAGACGGTCTTCATGAACTCGCTGGCCGCCCGCTTGGGCCACGAGCACGAGACGATCCTGTTCGACTGCTTCGGCATGGGCCAATACCGTGCCTCCGACGACAGCAGGCACCTACCAAGCCGCGGTCTAGTGCATATCGCCAATGAGCTCGCCTGTCGAGGCTTGTGCGACCCCATGCTGCCCTCGACCAGCAACAGTGAAGACATCCTTCGCGCCTTCCGCGTGCGCCTGGAACAAGCCGTCGCGACCTTGCGCCGCGGCTCGGCGGATCGGCAACTGGTCCTGCTGCTCGACGCAATCGATAACGCCAGCGAGATCGCTCGCGATCGCAATCAGGATTCGTTCCCGCGCCTGTTGCTGCAGAGCCTGGAGCACGGCGCAGCGATCGCCGGTCTGCAGGTGGTCGTCAGTGCCCGAACGCACCGGCGGCTCGCCGCAAGCGGCGAGATCTCCGCCGACGAGCTCGAACTGGCGCCGTTCGTCGAGCGAGAGACACGTGCGTTCCTGCGCACCCGCGTGAGCAAGCTGACCGAGACGATGGTCCAAGTGGGCCAGGCGCGGTCCAAGGGCAATGCTCGTGTGCTGGAACACTTGGCCGCGGAACCTGGTCTGCTGGCGCCGAGCGAGATCGACAAGCCGATCGCGCTGGACGATCTGATCCAGCACCGCATTGACCAGGCCTTGGCTGAGGCACGCAAGCTGGGCAATGCCGATCGCAGCATCCGCGCTTTTCTGGCGGGTCTAGCCACCTTGCCGCCGCCCGTGCCGCTCAAGGAGTTTGCGCAAGTTAACGGCATGGCCGAAGGCGCGGTCGTCAGCTTCGCGGCAGACCTGTCGCCGCTGCTGGAGCAGACCAAGCATGGCCTGATGTTCCGCGACGAGCCCACCGAAACCCTCATCCGGCGCAACTATGCCGGCGCCGCGGCGCCGCTGCATGAGCTGGCGACGAACCTGTTCGCCATGCAGGGCGAGTCGGTCTATGCCGCCACGACGCTTCCCGACCTGCTGCTGCAGTTGGAGGATGGCGAGAAGCTCTTCCAGTTGGCCTTCGACGAACGGCTGCCTGCGAGCGTCACTGGTATCGTAGGCCAACAGAAAATTCGCCATGCGCGACTTCGCGCCGCCGTGGCGCACGCCGTTCGCGTCAACGACCTCGACCAACTCGTACCGTTGCTGGTTGAATTGTCGACCCTCGCCGCGATGGACCAGCGGGGAACGACGTATCTGCTGGACTACCCCGATCTCGTGGTCGCCTCGGCCGATCCGGATTCCCTTCGGCGCATCTTCGAGGCACGAACCCCGTGGCCCGGTTCCCGCCACGCCCGTCTGGCGATTGCGCATGGGCTGATGGGCGAGACCGCCGAGGCAATCTGGCATGCCCGGTGGGTTGCTGAGTGGCTGCAGCACTACTTCCACCAGAAGAGCGACGCGCATGACCGAGTGCACCCAACGGTGCTGGACTTGGCGGCGCTCCCGTTCTGCTACCTGCTCAGAGGCGACGGCAAGGCGGCGGCTCGAGACCTATCGGGTTGGGTCAGCGCCGAGTACGGGTACGACACCGCCACGGCGATGTTCCTGCTGGCGCGCCGGCCCGATGCCGCGCACTTGCTCCCGCCCGAGGTGATCCGGGCCTGTGTTGATGCGCTGGCGTCGATTGGGCCGATCGCTGCGGCAATTCGTTACACCACCGGCAGCCTGGAGCAGCAACGCGCCCCGCTCGAGTCGCTCGCGGCGGCATGCATGGCGGACGGACCGGTCAAGCTTCGGGATCACTACCGGCCCGACGAACGCCCGTTGGTGCAGGGCATGGTGGAGGCTGCGGCGAAGGCGGTGCGGTTGGGGATGCCTGCCCAATCCGCCGCAATCCTTGCGGCGTTGCCCATGGTACCGCCCGGCCTGCACGTGTTCATGGACTCGTACTGGATCGGTGAGATCACCACGTACATCGCGCGGCAGGTCATCACCTGCTGCGCGACCGGCACCCTGATTGGTCCCCGCGACTTGCTGCCGCGCGAACTGGCCGAACACGCCGCAGCATTACCTCCGCATCTGCCGGACACGGAGTTCGTCACCGCGCTCAAGGAGGCACTCGACGCGGACTACCAGGCGAAAGCCAAGGCCGCCCGGGACGCCAACGAAGATACGCGCCATTACTACAGCCGCAACGCATCGGCCGCGCAGTTCCTCAATGAGCGATTGCCGCGCTGGCTCGATATCGCGCGTGACTTTGCACAGGCTGTTGTCGGTTCCGATTCCGCGGCACCTACCTTGGCGCCGCTGACGGCCCAATGGATCACGCTTCGCAACACCGAGGATTACCACTCGGGCGGCCGCTCGGCGCGACAGCAGCACAACGCGGTCGGCGAGCGCTTGTTGGCGTTGGCTCTTGCGGCGAATGACGAATTTCCAGCCAACGAGGTCGCGGCCTATATCAAAGCTGTCAGCGAACCGGACACCACGTCCGTGTCCCACCTGATCGGGCTCGTTGCCCTACTGGCGTCCCGGCCAGCGTTCCATGCTATGGCCGGCGCGCTCGCAATCAAGGCGAGCGTCGCCACCGAAAAGGAACACGATGTCACCGATCGCGCTGCACACTTCGCGCGCCTCGGGCAGGCGATCGCTACGGCAAGCCCCGTCGAAGCGGTCGTGTACTTCCGTAAGGGGCTCGAGCAAATGGATGCGATCGGCTCGGGCGACTACCGCTTTGTCGAGGGGTTGATGCACTTCGCCGGCGCTTTGACCGGCGAGGGTCTCGGCCAGCGCGAGAGCCATACCTTGTCCAACATTTGCGAGCTCAATTTCGGCGAGGAGCAGAAGTTTCACTGGGGTTCCTATGGCACCGCAATGAGCCGGGTATCCGGTGTGGCCGGGCTCGCCAGGTTGGCGCGGTGGCAGGACCGCGGGCGAATCTCGTTGGACTACACGCTGTTGCCGTACGTGCGGGCCTTGCTGGAGGACGACAAGCTCGACGCCGAGCTCGCCCTGACGCTCTTGCGACTGTCGAATCCAGCCGAGCTCTACGTGTGCGGGACCACGCAGCTAGTCGCCACCCTCGAATCCAATCCGTCCGCACGCGTGCCCGCCGTGGCCACCGAACTCGTCGCGCAATACCTGCAGAACAACCCCGGTTCACTGGGCTCGGAAACGCCCCGCGCGCTTGCCCGCTTCGCCGGCGCCGTGCTGGGTCAGGACGCATGGCTGCGCCAGTACTTGGACTCGGCGGCGGATCGGATCGACGTCAAGCGCGATGACCACAACACGCGCGCTAATTGGCGCGCGCCCGGGACCGATGCGGCGCCTCGAACTTGGGAAGACGAGCAGGCCGCGGCGAAGACGCGCTTCCTGCAGCTCTCCGCGGACACCGATCCGCTCGATGAGGTCGCAGTTGGGCGCGTCCTCGATGCGGCGCGCGCGCATCACCGGAACATGCGCTTCACGAGCGATGTCCTCGATACGCTGCGAGTGAAGGTAGCTTTCAAGCAATGGCCTGACTATCTGGCACTGATCGCGCGGCTCGAGATGTTGGACCTGTACGAGAAAGAACGCGAGCTGCGCACATGTAAGGAACAATGGGCCGGCTCCTCGCTCGCCGTCGCCGACGCGCTTAAGGCATGTGCACCGGTCATCGCACGGGTGAATGCGCGCGAATACATTTCCTTCGACTACCTATCGGACTCGCACGTCCGCGCCCTCGAGGAGATCTGTGGTCTGGCGCGCCGCGACGTGCTGATGCTCCTCATCCACGAGTTCACCCGTCCCAAGATGCCGGTGCCGGCCTCGGTGTGGCTCAACTTCGCTGCGGAGTTCAACGGGAAGACGTCGCACGGCGTGGGCGAGACGGCGCTGACGCGCCTGCTGCAGAGCGGACCGGCGAAGCTTGCGTCCAACACGGAGGACGGGACGTGGCAGGAAGCGATGACCTTTACTGGGGATGCGGTCGAGGCCGTCGCAGGAATGACCTGGTTCCAGCTCGGTTCGCCCATCACCCGGCAGCGGTGGTTCGCCGCCCATAGCCTGCGCACAGCGGTCCGCCTGGAACGCGCCGAGGTACTGGATGGGGTGGTTGCAAAGTATCGGCGTCGCGACGCAGTTCCCTTCCAGGCGCCGGAGTTGCCGTTCTTCTACCAGCACGCCCAGCTCTGGTTGTTGATCGCGATGGCGCGCATCGCACTAGAGGCGCCCGAGATCGTTGCTCGGCATGCCGATTTCCTCGAAACGATCGCCTTGGACGCCGTCGACCGCCATGTGCTTCGGCGGCATTTCGCGGCGCAGGCCCTGCTGGCCTGTGTGAATGCAGGTGAGGTGCGCCTGTCGAAGGCACGGGTCCAGAAGTTGCAGCGGGTCAATCGATCGAGCTTCGCGGCCCGCAAGGAGAAGGACTACTACGGGAGCGACTTCTCCCCCACACGCCCCAAGGGCATGGCCGAGCCCCAGCCCGCACTGCATCTGGACTACGACTTCAGCAAGGACGACGTTGCACAACTGACGAGTCTGTTCCGACGGCCGCATTGGAAAACGGTGGATGCCCTCGTCGCCAAGGTGCGTGAACACGATGCCGATATCGAGTTCATGAGCGATCGCAAAGGGCGGTCGCGACCGGGGCGTGACCGCTACACGCGCGGCATCGACGCCGAGTACCAAGCTTACGGCGAGCAGCTGGCTTGGCACGCCTTGTTCTCGGTAGCCGGCGATCTGCTCGCCGCGCACCCGGTGGTCTGGCGCGGCTACGAACAGGAAGATCCGTGGGAGGACTGGCTCTCGCGCGAGGTCGTGACGCATCCGGCGGGCTTGTGGCTCGCGGACGGGATGGACCGCCAACCCCTGGACACCTGGGTCTCCTTGATGGCCATGGGCGACACCGCGATGGACCTCACCGCGGATCCGGCCGCATTGAAGTCGTTGCTCGGGATCGGCGATTCAGTGGGAGACTGGCTCACCGTCGATGGCAGTTGGCACTCCAACGAGAACGTCGAGATCCGGGTGATGTCGGCGCTGGCGCCGCGGGACCGGAGCGCCGCATTGGCCGAGGAGGTGGCCGCGCAGGGCCCCTTCCAAGCCTATTTGCCGCAGCTGCAGATGTACGAAGACGACGGGGTGGCCTCGAAGCGCGATGCGCCCTACCTGCCGTGGATCGTGCGCAAGGAGGCCCATGCGCATCTGGACGAGACCGACGCCCTGGGCGCCGACGGCGCGGTGCAGCGCCCGCGCTTGAGCCAGGACGCCACCGCGTTCGCCAAGCTGCGATTTGTCGATCCGTTCGAACGGACCTGGGAGAACGCCGCCGGCGAGACCGTGGTACGGGCCGACGCATGGATCGAATCAAGCCGACAGGAGGAAGGTGCGAGCGAAGGCTCACGCCTGTGGTGCCGTACCGACGTCGTGCGCGCGTACCTGGAGGCCCGCGACGCCGACCTGATGTGGCTGGTGCGCCTGCGCCGCCACGATGCTGGCTACGGCAGAGAGCGCGGCCGCTACTGGCATACCACCGCTGTCATCCGGATGAGTCCTTCGCTCGAGGTGAGCTACACCCCGGGCCGGTCGCACGAAATGGAAGAATCGAAGTTCTAGCGTGCTTTCGGCGCGGTAGCGCGCGTCAGCGGATGTGGGCGGCCGTGTTAGTGTCAAGGCTGCCAGAAGCTACCACCCCCACGGGGGGGGGGGAGCACGAGTAAAGTCACCGCCGAGTCGGCGGCAAGGGAATCGTCGGGAATCTGGATGGTCTGGCCCAACTATCGATCAAACGGGCCGACGCACCACACTGCCGAGGGCCACGTGGTGTTGGCCTGCTATGCGTATGACCGGCGTCGGCATTGCGGGAATTGCCCACGTCATCTTTCGGCTTTGGCGGAAGTTCTGTTCGGGTCGGAAGTGCCCTTCCCTACCCCCGACAAATCCATCTAATCCCCTGCCCCAGCCGATGTCAGCTACCAGCCAAAAGGAGACATCGAATGCCATGTTGAGCCGCCGCTGGCGCCAGCGAGCGTCGGATGTCGTCAACCGCTCGGCGGTGCCATGGATGCATTCGATGATGTCATCATCGGCGAACCACAACGGGAGCGATTGAGTGGCCATCCCCTTTTCTGAAGAACAAGTACACGAGCAGTTGTTGGCGATGGGCATGGAAACGGTCGTGATGGATTCGGCCGAGCTGACTCAAGCCTTGGAAGGCCCCGCCTTGCTGCCCGAAGTAGATGATGAGGAGGGCAGCTTCGAGCTGTGGCGCATTATCAAGCAGCGCGCTTTGCAGCGCATCGATCGTATCCACGATAGCGTCCGCTACGGAACGTTCGTCGGTAGCAAAGTCGACCTGCCCACGGACAGTACCAAGCCGATGCAGCTCGACTTGTTGGGCTACCACGAAGACGGCATTTTCGTACTTGAGCTCAAGGTCGGCAGTTCATCCGAACGGAACGCGTTCTCTGAGTTGCTAGCCTATAGCAACTACATCGCCCAAATGTTCGCGCTTTCGGGGCCGGCAGACATCGCCAACGTTCTGGTGGCGCCCATGGGGGCGAAAATCACTCGCCATGCGTACCTGTATGACCTGCTCATCTCCAATCGGGACGTCATCGCTTACCGCCCAATCTTTTCGGAGCAGACGCTTGAAAGCTTGAAGCTGGAGCTGTACGTCCCGACAGATGAGGATTTCCGCTACTTCGCAAATAGGCTGCTATCGCACCAGGCGATGGGCTGCGTTGTCGCCTCGTTCCACGACCTAAAAGGCTGGTACGACAGTGAGGAGGATGAGGGAAACCTCAACGATTACACCCGCGAGGCGTTGGGCGCCCTGAGTACGTATGCCGCGCAGTTAATGGAGGCCGAGCAGCTGCACGGATTCGTGTTCGTCCGCAAGCCCTGGAAAGAGCTCCCTCGGTACTACCGCAACAGCCTGATTGTATGTGCCGTCAACCCGTTCCTGGTGGCCGATCCGGAGCGCTCAGTCCCGATGTTCGAGCAGATGGACGAGCAGCATCGCGACATTTTCATCGAGAGCCCGCGGTACGCCTTCGATGGTCGGCTGCTGCGCCTCGCCAAGCGCGCTATTGACGACTGCCTGGCGCACGGAACCGAATGCGAGCGCGAGGTGCCTCTATGGGAGGGTATGGTTCACGAGCTTCAAGAAGTGGTCTTGACGCACAACTTTGGCTTTCGCCCGACCGGCATCTTCCGCGAGGCGTACGTGGCCTCCCTACAAGCGTTGTACATTCGCAGGGCGGCCGGAAGCGACGAAGACGCTAGCACCCTGAAAGTCGACGAGGTGAACAATTGGATGCGCGCCTGGATGTTCATGGAGATGTGCGGGTTCGTTGCCGGGGAGGCAGATGGTGTTGTTGACGACGAGGAGGCTGACGAAGAGGGGCCGGCACCGTAGGCCGACCTGCCACCCGACGTGCCCCCGGTTTTGAGTAGCAATGAGATTCGGGGCAATGTTGGACGTAACCGTGAACGGCGGCTATGGGTCGCGGATTCAACCGATCGACGCAACACACTGAAGGCTGTACAGGCAGCGGGTGTGTTGCAGATGAAGCACAGGAAAAGAATCCATTACACCGATAGCCAGAAGGCCCTGATGTGGGATCGCTGGCAACGCGGCGAGCCGGTGCATCGGATCGCCGCCCTGTTTGACCGGCATGCCAGCTCCGTCCGCAACATCCTGATTCGGCACGGCGGCATTCGCCCGCCACCGAGGCGGCGGTCACCGCGGGCGCTGAGTCTGGCCGAGCGCGAGGAGATCTCCCGCGGGCTGGCAGCAGGACGGTCGCTCCGTGCGATCGCCGCTTCGCTGGGGCGGGCGCCCTCCACGGTGAGTCGGGAGATCGATCGCAACGGTGGCGCTCAA
>NZ_JBQUZW010000027.1:0-6697 GCF_056313665.1 Lysobacter sp. DMC104
ACGATAATCATCACTTATCGTTAGTATGGAATCAACAGAGTAGGGCGGCCGCGTCGGAGGGCGGCATGCATGGCCAAAGGCATCACCCAGGCACAGGTCGACACCGCGGCCGACGCGCTCGTCATCGCCGGCGAACGACCCACCGTCGATCGGATCCGCGCGTTCCTCGGCACTGGTTCCCCGAACACCGTGACCCGCATGCTCGAAACGTGGTGGCAATCGCTGGGCGCCCGCTTGACCGCGCAGCAGGCGAGGGTCGCGTTGCCCGGGGTCCCTGAGTCGGTGGCCGTCCTGGCAACGCAGTTGTGGGATGCCGCCCTCGAAGCGGCGCAGGCCGAAGCAGCCCAGGCGTGCTCGGCCCAAAGGGAGGACATCGCCGCCCAGACGACCCAACTCGAGGCCGACCGACAGGCCTTAGACGACCGCGCCCAAGCCCTGCAGCATGCGACCCACGTCGCGGACCAGGCCCGGATACTGGCGGACGCGCGGCTGGCCGAGGCGCAGCAGCTCGTCCAGCATCAAACCGCTCAAATCGAAGATCTGACCCGGGAACGCGCTGCAGCACGCGGGCGGGTCGAGGCGCTGGAACGCGATCGCACCGAACTGTCCGAACGACTGACCCGGCAGGTGGACGAAGCGGCCGCCGAGCGCGAGTCACTCGCCCACCATGCGCGTGGTGTGGAAGATCGGGCGCACCTGGAAGTCGATCGTGCCCGCCAGGAAGCCAAAGCGCTGCAAGCCGAACTGGCCAAACGCGAGCAGGCATGGCGCCAGCGCGAACGCCAACTGGGCGAGGTCCGAGAACAGGCGATGCGGGACGCGACGTCGCATCAGCAGGACGCGGCCGCACAACGGGCACGCGCCGAAGCCCTGGAACAGCAATTGCGCCGGTTGGAAGACGCAACACTCCGAATCGCCCCCAAGTCACCGACCTCCCGTTCCCAACGCGCCAAAGCCACCAAGTCCAAAGCTATGCCCAGAGACGCCCGCTGACGGCAACCACAACCCCAGTCAGCTTGAAGGCATCACCCAGGCGCAGGTCGACACCGCTGCGGACGCGCTCGTCTCCGCCGGCGAACGGCCCACCGTCGATCGGATCCATGCGTTCCTCGGTACTGTCTCCCCGAACACTGTGACCCCCATGCTCGAAAAGCGGTGGCAGTCGCTGGGCGCCCGCTTGACCGCTCAGCAGGCGAGGGTCACGCTGCCTGGGGTCCCTCAGTCGGTGGCCGTCTTAGTGACGTAGTTGTGGGATGCCGCCCTCGAAGCGGCGCAGACCGAAGCAAGCCAATCCTGTTCCGCCCAGATGGAGGCGAGCGCAGCCCGAGCTGCCCAGCTCGAGGTCGATCGTCAGGCGCTATTCGAAAGATCTGGCCAAGGAGCGCAATTCGGTACGGGCGCGAATTGAGGCCTTGGAACGGGACCGGGCCGAACTCGCGGAGATTGGGCATAGCCGGGCCGTCGCGTGCTGTGGTCACTGCAAACCAATAGGCAAAAAGTTCTGCCGCACGTGAATCGATACTCAAACAACTCTGCATGGGCACATGGGAAGCCAGATTTGTCTACCTCGAAATGCAGTATTTCTGCCTTGGTGCTCCTAAATTCTTTTCAATGAACAGCGTACCGGAGCCTCATGCCGGCCTGAAGGGGAACGACGGGGCGAGCCTTAAATTTCGCATAATACATATTATGTCAGTACCTAGGCGGTGAGGCAGAATATGCCTTTACGATCAGTGACTTGAAAGCAAATTTTGTGGTTGCCCACCTGATTTCGCCCCAGGCGGACTCCTGAATTCGCCCCGTTTCCCGCTATCTCACTGAAGTCATGACAGATTCATCTGGCAGCTGATTTTTCCATATCGGATGCGAAATCACCTGAAACTGCCCTATCGGATTCGGTCCGCGGCCGGCTTGTCAGAGAACTTCTGAAAGGTCAGCAATCGCGAACCGACATTGCGCTGGAGTTCACAAGCTCGTTCCGTATCTGGCCTCATTGTCGATGCCAGTGGTACTGACTCAAGATGAGCGACCAGCCCTTCCTTGCCTCGCGTGGCCGCCAAGACCCACGCATGCCCCGGCAGGTGGCGGCTCAAATCGACTGGTGGCCAGCCTGGAAGTTGCGTCGTTCCGTTTACGGGAAATGCGACGAGATGAATCGCCGCCGCGGTGCCATCGATCAGGACCATCGTCATCAGGTGCGCGCACCACCACTCCAAAACGTCCTTCGTGGTCGAAGGAACGGCCGTCGACTCGAAGTCGGCTAATGCCGACCTGACATGGCATAGCAAGCGAAAGGCCGCCAAACCGAGTAGATGATCCCCTCGCCGTCCAATCATGGCTAACGAATGGTCCTCAGTCAGTGCAAGCTCAGCACACCGAAGCCGATAGCCGCGATCCCGCATCATGGCGGCTTCCGACTCTTCCACCTCCTTCAACGCGCAGACTTGGCTGTCGTTGTTGAGCTTCTGACGCTGACGAAAGCGATGTGCGGGATTGTTGATCCATTGTAGTCGGCGTTCGGTCCGCGCAAGGGACTTGCCGAGTATGCGATCTATCGCGGGAAAGACTTGAAGGTCATTCACGTCCAGAATGGTCGAGTGCGCAATGGTGGCACTGAGACGTTCAAGGGCTTCCACATCCTCTTCTTTTGGCGCAGGCAGACGGACCCTCAGGCCTCCCGGGCGCGTCGACAACTCGCTGACGAACTGTCGAATTTCGATCGGCCAAGGCACTCCAGATGCTTGGATCCATTCGATGACGGACTGCGCCGCGATCTCGCAGTAAGGCGTCACCAGCGTGGGTGCGACCACGAAAGCCTTTGAAACCGCAGAAGCCCATCTGCGGTGCGCACCGACGACGGTGTGCCACCGTTCCACGATGAGGCTTCTCGCCGCATCGACCAGTGCGCCAGTATTCACGAAGTCTCGATCGCAGTGGCTGCAATGCAAGGCGAATTTTGGCCGCGCGCGCAGCCCTAGGCCCGCCAGGGAGCCGCCGCAACTTGGGCACTCGCTGATCAGGTCGAGGTCGTGGACCGGACACTGCTGCCACCAGGGCAACTGGAACAGGTGGGTGTGATAGCCCTGCTCCAGACACGCTGGACAGAACCGAAGTGGATCGGCGAAGGGTGTCGCAAGCGCGCGAAGCGCCTCTGGCCACCAATGAGTGGGGTCAAAGGCCAGCCGCACTTCTAATGCCGTCAGTCGCAGCGAGACGCCGATGCGCTCGTCCGTCACCCAATACCGCATGCCGTCCAACTGGTTCGCGAACTGTTTCGCGGACGGTCCCGTCAGCCACAACGCCGCGAGCTGTTGGCGCTCAAGTACGCGGAGCCGCGCGATATTGGATAGCAGGCACACCGCGGAGGGGTACGGCCACGGGTGCCGGAAGAACGGCAAACGCAAGCGTTCCGAGCTGTTCATGCCGTCGCCGGAGACCTCCGTGAAGTGTCATCCGTCGCCATTTCGTCCGGCCAAGTCCAGTGCGCGTTGAACGACTGCGCGCAGGGCGGCGCAAAGGGGCGCGGCGCCGAGCGACCAAGCAGGGCGACGTAGGTGGCTGGGTCCCCACCAGTCACCTGCATGATCGCTATCGCCCACCCACGTGGACGGCACCGATCGACGTTAGCATGCTCCAACAGCGGGTGGGTGAGTTCGTTCGCTACCGCCGCAGCGTCGAGTTTGGCTTCAAGCGGCACGTAGACATTGCGCATGCGCGGCGAACGAATGCGCAACGTCGAACCGATGGTCCATGCCAGCACTCCACCCGGCCGAGCGCGTGAGAAGCATTCCAGCGCCAAGTCCTGCCAAGCCTCGAGGATCATGCGCTCGTAGAGCCAACCAAAGGCGCCGCGAGGCTGCGGCTCGCGCCGAACTTCGGGGGCTGGACCCCGCGCGCGCAACATCCATCTTGGTTCGATTTGCAACGTCGTCATATCCTGCGGCCATGCGCGCAGGTGCCGCAAATCCACGCCGGTCCACTTCGCTAATGCGATTTGCGCAATCTCCACTGGCGCTTCGAGCAACAGCTCCACCGCACGAAGATCCAGATAGGCCACGCCCTGCACCCGGTCGGTTTGTGCCAAACCGGTCAGGAGACGGAATGCAAGCACTGCCAACGTGCGTGGCCCACGCCAGTCATACAATACGGCATCGGGAATCGCGCGCGGAGAACCGTGGCCGATCAGGGGAACGCGCAATTGTCGTCGAAGATGGCGTTCGGCCTTAATCAGCGCACGGCGGCATGCTTCTGTGATGGGCAATGCGGCGTAAAATTTTCGGCTGGCATTGATCATCGCCTTGGGCGAAGTAAAGCCCAGTTCGCGTACGTTCGGCGCAGACGGGCGTTCCACAAATGTCCGCGACCACGCTCGCGCGCTTGCACTGGTCAGCGTAATCGTCGGCAGGTGACGCGTGAGTTCCGCCGGAGGTGCCACACACTTCACGAGGTGGCGCACTGCAAGGCAGGCCACCTCCTCGAATGATCCGTCTCCCTCTACTCTCCATGGCAACATCCACGCCACTGTTTGTGTTGCAGCCAGCCATCGGCGGTATCTGGCCAGCACCTGCCACCAGCGTCCATCGTTCTTGCGGCTGGGAGCTGCATGCAGGTGTGCCAGCAGCGCGCGGTCGCTCAGCTCGGCGCGGCAGTGCGGACACTGCAGCCAATTCGAGGGGGTAGCGTGTGGCAAGCCCGCGGGAATCGGCGCGTGGCAATGCGGGCAGCCCTCGTACAATGGTTCCTCGTGCACGGGGCACCCGGTCCACCACGGCAACTGGAACACGGGTGAGTGGTCGCCACGCAATAAACAAGCGCGGCAAAAGCGAAGGCGTTCGAAGGTCGTTGGGTCATCGGCGCGCGATTGCAGTGGCTGCAAGGCGGAGGGCCACCACCGCACCAGTTCGGCGCCTAGGCGCACGGACTCCGGGCGACGATTCAAGGCGCGACTGACGCGCTCAAGCGTACCGAGCCTGGCCAATGCGCCCCAGCCCAAATACTGCGGGCTGGCGGCGGTCAACCGCCGCTGAAGCAACGCTCCTAGTTGCGACTGATTCCACACCCCGAGCCGCGCCGGCACGGCCAGTAATGAGAACGCCGATGGCAGCGGCAGTGTCGAGCCACGCCAGTTCAAGCCTTCGAGGCGTGCCTCTGGCACGTCAGCGGTTTCCCACCCGGGCGCGACGCACACCGCTTTTCGGGGCGACTTGACTCAAGACGAGCCGCACATCCCAGCGCATTGGTGATTGCCTCCGAGGAAATGCCCCAGCGCCAGCCTACAAACGCCCATTTGCCGACCAACAATTGCCCGCGATTCGTACGTCCACCAAGAAAACACCCTAACGAACGAACAACCACCAACAATACGCCCGAACTTTCCCAGCAGTTGGCGGATCGCAGCCACCGCGCCGGCGGGCTTGGGTCAGTCTAGGCTCTGGCCACTAGGCTGGCCAGCCGCTGGCGCCGACGACAGCATGCCCTGTGCCTTCTTGAACGCTACGAAAAGTTGCCCTGCAGTCGACTGCGGTTCGAGTCCCGGGTGTCTGCCGCGGTAAACCATGTCATGCATGTGCGCTCATCGTGTGTCACAGCATCAGGAATGTGTGCACCACGGCTGCCGGCCGCAGGAAACAATGCCGCACCGCATCAAGGTGCGCCAGTGAGGCAAGACGCACAACCCGGCGCATTGGTGGCGGCGTCGTATTCATCAGACTTTTCCTCTGGGCGAGGCTTTCGGCTTGATGGCTCGGCTACTTCGGGCACGGGCGGCCAGCGACTTGGGGGCGATTCGGAGTGTGGCGTCTTCCAATCGGCGCAATTGCTGCTCCAGCGCATCGGCACGTGCGCGCTGCGCGGCCGCCTCCTGTTGCTGAGACGCGGCCTCCCGCATCGCCTGATCCCGGACCTCACCGAGTCGATGCTCGGTCTGACGCCAGTCCTGCTCTCGCCGGGCCAACTGGCCCTGAAGGGCCTTGACGTCCTGGCGAGCACGATCGACTTCCTGATGCGCACGATCTTCGACGGCTCGCGTATGCCGTGCAAGCGCCTTGCGCTCCGCGGACGCTTCATCGACGTGGCGGGCCAGCCGTTCCGCGAGTTCGGTGCGGTCGCGCTCCAGGGCCTCAATGCGCAGGCGCGCCGCATTGCGTTCCCGCGTCAGATCCTCGATTTGGGCAGCCTGATGCCGCACCAGTTGCTGCGCCTCGGCCTGCCGGGCTTCCGCCAGTAGCCTAGCCTGATCCGCCGTCCGGGCAGCGTTCTCCAGTGCCTGAGCGCGGTCATCCAGCGCCTGGCGATCGGCCTCGAGTTGGGTCGCTCGGACGGTGGCGGCTTCCATCAGGGCGGAACAGGAGCGGCTTGCTTCGGCCTGCGCTGCTTCGAGGGCGGTATCCCATAACTGGGTCGTCAGGACGGCCACCGAATCTGGCACGCCGGGCAGTACAACCCTCGCCTGCTGGGCGGTCAAGCGGGTGCCCAGCGATTGCCACCAGATCTCCAGCATCCTCGTCACCGTGTTGGGCGAACCGGTGCCGAGGAAGGCACGGATCCGCTCCACCGTCGGCCGTTCGCCGGCGACGACGAGGGCGTCTGCAGCGGTGTCCACCTGCGCTTGGGTGATGCCTTTAGCCATGCATGCCGCCCTCCGACGCGACTGCCCTACTCTGTTGATTCCGTACTAACGATAAGTGATGATTATCGT
>NZ_JBQUZW010000028.1:0-5386 GCF_056313665.1 Lysobacter sp. DMC104
AAAGAAGAACCCCCTGCAGCGTTGGCTGCAGGGGGTTCGGTGTAAGGCCCTGGCGATGACCTACTCTCGCATGCTGAGTGCACACTACCATCGGCGCGTGCGCGTTTCACTTCCGAGTTCGGGATGGGATCGGGTGGTTCCACGCAGCTATTGTCACCAGGGAGAGGGTGGAGGGTCGCCGGCTTCCGGAGAAGCAGCGCTCACGCTCTCATTGGGTCTTGGGACGTAACGAGGTTGTGCCGAACGTCGACGTGTCGGTCGAGGTAAGGCGACTTGAGGTTATATGGTCAAGCCACACGGATCATTAGTACAGGTTAGCTCAACGCATTGCTGCGCTTACACACCCTGCCTATCAACCACCTAGTCTTGATGGTTCCTTCAGGGGGCTTGTGCCCCGGGAGATCTCATCTTGAGGCGCGCTTCCCGCTTAGATGCTTTCAGCGGTTATCGCTTCCGAACATAGCTACCCGGCAGTGCCACTGGCGTGACAACCGGAACACCAGAGGTTCGTCCACTCCGGTCCTCTCGTACTAGGAGCAGCCCCTCTCAAATCTCCAACGCCCACGACAGATAGGGACCGAACTGTCTCACGACGTTCTGAACCCAGCTCGCGTACCACTTTAAATGGCGAACAGCCATACCCTTGGGACCGACTACAGCCCCAGGATGTGATGAGCCGACATCGAGGTGCCAAACACCGCCGTCGATATGAACTCTTGGGCGGTATCAGCCTGTTATCCCCGGAGTACCTTTTATCCGTTGAGCGATGGCCCTTCCATACAGAACCACCGGATCACTAAGACCTACTTTCGTACCTGCTTGAGCCGTCGCTCTTGCAGTCAAGCACGCTTATGCCTTTGCACACAGTGCGCGATGTCCGACCGCGCTGAGCGTACCTTCGTGCTCCTCCGTTACTCTTTAGGAGGAGACCGCCCCAGTCAAACTACCCACCATACACGGTCCCCGACCCGGATCACGGGCCCAGGTTAGAACGTCAAGCACATCAGGGTGGTATTTCAAGGTTGCCTCCACGACAGCTAGCGCCATCGCTTCAAAGGCTCCCACCTATCCTACACAGACGAACTCAACGTTCAGTGTAAAGCTATAGTAAAGGTTCACGGGGTCTTTCCGTCTTGCCGCGGGAACGCTGCATCTTCACAGCGATTTCAATTTCACTGAGTCTTGGGTGGAGACAGCGCCGCTGTCGTTACGCCATTCGTGCAGGTCGGAACTTACCCGACAAGGAATTTCGCTACCTTAGGACCGTTATAGTTACGGCCGCCGTTTACTGGGGCTTCGATCAAGAGCTTCGCTTGCGCTGACCCCATCACTTAACCTTCCAGCACCGGGCAGGCGTCACACCCTATACGTCCACTTTCGTGTTTGCAGAGTGCTGTGTTTTTGATAAACAGTCGCAGCGGCCTGGTCACTGCGGCCCTCCCCAGCTATTCACCATGGAGGGCGTACCTTCTCCCGAAGTTACGGTACTATTTTGCCTAGTTCCTTCACCCAAGTTCTCTCAAGCGCCTGAGAATTCTCATCCTGCCCACCTGTGTCGGATTACGGTACGGTCTGCGTAAGCTGAAGCTTAGGAGCTTTTCCTGGAAGCGTGATATCAGCAGCTTCGCCCGATAGGGCTCGTCCTTGGTCTCAACGTTGCGCTCCCGGATTTGCCTAAGAGCACCGCCTCAACCCTCTCACCGGGACAACCAACGCCCGGCCTGCTTAACCTTCTCCGTCCCTCCATCGCACTTACGCGAGGTGCTGGAATATTAACCAGCTTCCCATCGACTACGCATTTCTGCCTCGCCTTAGGGGCCGACTCACCCTGCGCCGATTAACGTTGCGCAAGGAAACCTTGGGCTTTCGGCGTGCGGGCTTTTCACCCGCATTATCGTTACTCATGTCAGCATTCGCACTTCCGATACCTCCAGCAGACTTCTCAATCCACCTTCACAGGCTTACGGAACGCTCCTCTACCGCGCACGCAGAGCGTGCACCCCAAGCTTCGGTTTACCGCTTAGCCCCGTTAAATCTTCCGCGCAGACCGACTCGACCAGTGAGCTATTACGCTTTCTTTAAAGGGTGGCTGCTTCTAAGCCAACCTCCTGGCTGTCTGTGCCTTTCCACATCGTTTTCCACTTAGCGGTAATTTGGGACCTTAGCTGTGGGTCTGGGTTGTTTCCCTTTTCACGACGGACGTTAGCACCCGCCGTGTGTCTCCCATGCAGTCTGTCCTGGTATTCGGAGTTTGCCATGGTTTGGTAAGTCGCAATGACCCCCTAGCCATAACAGTGCTCTACCCCCAGGAAGATTCACATGAGGCGCTACCTAAATAGCTTTCGAGGAGAACCAGCTATCTCCGGGTTCGATTAGCTTTTCACTCCTAATCACACCTCATCCCCTACCTTTGCAACGGGAGTGGGTTCGGGCCTCCAGTTGATGTTACTCAACCTTCACCCTGGGCATGACTAGATCACCCGGTTTCGGGTCTACTGCCTGCGACTATGCGCCCTGTTCAGACTCGGTTTCCCTTCGCCTCCCCTATACGGTTAAGCTCGCCACAGACAGTAAGTCGCTGACCCATTATACAAAAGGTACGCCGTCACCCTTGCGGGCTCCGACTGCTTGTACGCACACGGTTTCAGGGTCTATTTCACTCCCCTCGCCGGGGTTCTTTTCGCCTTTCCCTCACGGTACTGGTTCACTATCGGTCGGTCAGTAGTATTTAGCCTTGGAGGATGGTCCCCCCATGTTCAGACAGGGTTTCACGTGCCCCGCCCTACTCAATTTCATCGATCGAGCCCTTTCACATACAGGGCTATCACCTTCTATGGCCGGCCTTTCCAGACCGTTTTGCTAGAACTCGATCGACTTTTGGGCTAGTCCCCGTTCGCTCGTCGCTACTCAGGGAATCTCGGTTGATTTCTTTTCCTACGGTTACTTAGATATTTCAGTTCACCGCGTTCGCTTCCAGCAGCTATGTATTCACTGCAGGATACCCTTTCGGGTGGGTTTCCCCATTCGGACATCGCCGGATCAAAGCTTGTTGCCAGCTCCCCGACGCTTTTCGCAGGCTACCACGTCCTTCATCGCCTCTGACCGCCAAGGCATCCACCGTGTGCGCTTATTCGCTTGACCATATAACCTCGAGTCGCCTCAAGGTCATGTCGTCGCGAATCTCAACGACTTATCACTTCAATAAAGCATCTCTCGATGCTCGCCTTAGCCTCTTTCGACACGTCTGGACATTCGTCTCAAACGCTCGTTACGTCCCAAGTTTTCAAAGATCTTCGCCCGGCCACAGTGCCAGGCGAATTCAATTTAAGTGTGCGCGACATTCATCCAAAGCAGTTTGGTGGGTCTGGGAGGACTCGAACCACCGACCTCACCCTTATCAGGGGTGCGCTCTAACCACCTGAGCTACAGACCCGTTATGCGTCTAAGCCAGATGGTGGAGCCAGTCGGGATCGAACCGACGACCCCCTGCTTGCAAAGCAGGTGCTCTCCCAGCTGAGCTATGGCCCCGTGTGCACGTCGGCTCTTCGCCGGTGCGGGACGCTTTGGATGCAGGTCACTTGTGCGGACGTCCGACAGGCAATTTGCTGTCTTTAGTCTCTAAAGGAGGTGATCCAGCCGCACCTTCCGATACGGCTACCTTGTTACGACTTCACCCCAGTCATCGGCCACACCGTGGCAAGCGCCCCCCTTGCGGTTAAGCTACCTGCTTCTGGTGCAACAAACTCCCATGGTGTGACGGGCGGTGTGTACAAGGCCCGGGAACGTATTCACCGCAGCAATGCTGATCTGCGATTACTAGCGATTCCGACTTCATGGAGTCGAGTTGCAGACTCCAATCCGGACTGAGATGGGGTTTCTGGGATTGGCTCACCCTCGCGGGTTCGCAGCCCTCTGTCCCCACCATTGTAGTACGTGTGTAGCCCTGGCCGTAAGGGCCATGATGACTTGACGTCATCCCCACCTTCCTCCGGCTTGTCGCCGGCGGTCTCCTTAGAGTTCCCACCATTACGTGCTGGCAACTAAGGACAAGGGTTGCGCTCGTTGCGGGACTTAACCCAACATCTCACGACACGAGCTGACGACAGCCATGCAGCACCTGTCTCACGGTTCCCGAAGGCACCAATCCATCTCTGGAAAGTTCCGTGGATGTCAAGGCCAGGTAAGGTTCTGCGCGTTGCATCGAATTAAACCACATACTCCACCGCTTGTGCGGGCCCCCGTCAATTCCTTTGAGTTTCAGTCTTGCGACCGTACTCCCCAGGCGGCGAACTTAACGCGTTAGCTTCGATACTGAGTGCCTAGTTGCACCCAACATCCAGTTCGCATCGTTTAGGGCGTGGACTACCAGGGTATCTAATCCTGTTTGCTCCCCACGCTTTCGTGCCTCAGTGTCAGTGCTGGTCCAGATGGCCGCCTTCGCCACAGATGTTCCTCCCGATCTCTACGCATTTCACTGCTACACCGGGAATTCCGCCATCCTCTACCGCACTCTAGCCCGCCAGTATCCAATGCAATTCCCAGGTTGAGCCCAGGGCTTTCACATCAGACTTAACGAACCACCTACGCACGCTTTACGCCCAGTAATTCCGAGTAACGCTTGCACCCTTCGTATTACCGCGGCTGCTGGCACGAAGTTAGCCGGTGCTTATTCTTCCGGTACCGTCAGAACACCGAAGTATTAATCCAGTGCTTTTCTTTCCGGACAAAAGGGCTTTACAACCCGAAGGCCTTCTTCACCCACGCGGCATGGCTGGATCAGGCTTGCGCCCATTGTCCAATATTCCCCACTGCTGCCTCCCGTAGGAGTCTGGACCGTGTCTCAGTTCCAGTGTGGCTGATCATCCTCTCAGACCAGCTACCGATCGTCGCCTTGGTGGGCCATTACCCCGCCAACTAGCTAATCGGACATCGGCTCATCTAATCGCGCGAGGTCTTGCGATCCCCCGCTTTCACCCGTAGGTCGTATGCGGTATTAGCGTAAGTTTCCCTACGTTATCCCCCACGACTAGGCAGATTCCGATGTATTCCTCACCCGTCCGCCACTCGCCACCCACAGTATTGCTACTGCTGTGCTGCCGTTCGACTTGCATGTGTTAGGCCTGCCGCCAGCGTTCACTCTGAGCCAGGATCAAACTCTTCACTTAAACTTTTCGGACCGAAGTCCTAATGCTTTGAGTGCAGTCGTCGTCACCAGCTCCAAATTACTCACTGCATTTGCATGCTTTGAATTGACTTGGTTCTGTTACGAACGTCTGCAAGATGGACAACCATCCACCTGCCAGACGCCCGCACAAGTCACCTGCGCACACTGTCAAAGAACTTCGGAATCGGCCTCAGCGCCTCATCCTTTTTTGCCTCTTTCCCG
>NZ_JBQUZW010000029.1:0-5083 GCF_056313665.1 Lysobacter sp. DMC104
TTAGCCATGCATGCCGCCCTCCGACGCGACTGCCCTACTCTGTTGATTCCGTACTAACGATAAGTGATGATTATCGTTAGTACGGGCCCTACTTCATAACGTACATTACATAATATGCAACGAAATTGCATTTCACTGGCCAGCCCTGCGGCGGCCACCAACGTGGTGCTGCCCGAGCAATTGGCGGAGCAAGCTGCGGACGCCGTGCGCGAATTGCTCGCGGAAGCGGCTGCGGCCAACACCACCCGCAGCTACGCCACCGCCCTGCGCTACTGGGCCGGCTGGCACCAGGGCCGCTATGGCATCGACCTGAGCCTGCCGGTCAACGAGGCCGTGGTGATCCAGTTCTTGGTCGACCACATCCAGCGCAAGAACAAGGCGGGCCTGGTTAGCGAGCTGCCGCAGGCGCTGGATCGGGCGTTGGTTGCGGCCGGCCTCAAGGCCAGAATTGGGCCGCTCAAGCTCTCGACCGTGGTTCAACGCGTAGCGGTGCTGTCCACCGCACACAAACTCAAACGCCTGGCCAACCCCTGCGAGCTGCCCAGTGTCAGGACACTGCTCAGTCGTGCTCGTCGTGCCGCGGTCAAACGCGGGGAACGCCCAACCAAGAAGACCGCGATTGCCCGGCCTGAACTCGAAGCGATGCTCGCGACTTGCGATGACAGCCTGGAGGGCCTGCGCGATCGCGCCCTGCTCTGCTTTGGGTTCGCCAGCGGCGGGCGCCGGCGCAGCGAGATCGCTGCGGCCGACATGCGCGACCTGCGCAAGGTCGGCGACGACGGCTACATTTACCGGCTGGAGTACTCAAAGACCCAGCAGTCCGGGGCCAAGGCGGATTCGACGCCTGACAAACCAATCCTCGGGCGCAGCGCGGAAGCTCTCGCGGCTTGGCTAGAGGCCGCCGGGATCAACGAGGGGGCGATCTTCCGGCGCATCTGGAAGGGTCGGGTGGGCCCTGCCCTGCTCCCGGGCTCAGTGGCCGCGATCGTGAAGCGCCGGGCGAAGCTGGCAGGGCTTGAGGGGGACTTCGGGGCGCATAGCCTACGATCGGGATTTGTGACCGAAGCAGGCAAGCAAGGTGTACCGCTGCCTGCAGTAATGGCGATGACGGAGCACCGGTCCGTGGCGAGTGTGATTGGGTACTTTCAGGCCGGAGCTGCCGAAGACAATCCAGCAGCTCGCTTACTGAAGTGAGGTCCGGTCATCGCTGACTCGCCTCGTCCGTATCCGGCCAGAAGCGGACAATGGCTTTGCGCAAGCTATGTCGATTGGCCTCTGTGTCCAAAAAATAAAAATGGCCACCTCGTGATCGAGGTGGCCATTGATCATCCTTTTGCGAACTCGGAAGGAAGTTTCCCTGCCGCCAATGCTTCTTCGTAGATGCCAGGCACATATAGCGGCAAGTCACCCGATACCGCCGTGCCCGCTTGGTATCCCAGCATCAGCGCCTGGCCTTCCTGAGAGACGTCCAGCGCCAAGAACTCCTTGGCTTCCAGCTTGATGCCTTCCGGCAGCGGCAAAGAGCCGCCGAAATACACGGCGCGTTTCCAATGACGTTGGCTCTCGGCTCGACTGTGCCGGCCGACGGTCGCGCCGCCGGGGCCAAGCGAATACAAGCTGCCAACGGCCCGCGGTTCGAACAACTCGCCGGGCACAGATGCTGGCCGGTGCAACATGGGCTTACCTGACTTCTATGCCTTCCCGAGGCCCGGAGGCTGCCCGGGCGACCTAGAATGAAGGCCTATGTCCAGCGGCCCTGATCCAGATCGATCCCCTCCACCGCTCCGCGTCACCAGCGGAGCGGGCTTCGACTTCGAAGATCGCGTTGGCGCCTGGCTGCTGATGAAGATGCTGGTCGGCGAGCCGGTACCGTTCATTGGTGGCCGGGGCTCGACGCTGCAAGCGCAGGTTGCGGCACTGGGCTGGAAAATCGATGACCTTCTGGTCACCAGTGTCCAAGGCGATGGGTCGCTTCGTCAGCTGGCCTTGTCGTGCAAGGGCAACGTCCAAGTCACCGGAACGTCGCTGCCGGCCAGCTTTGTGTCCGCGGCGTGGGCGCAGTGGCATCACGCCGACAACCCGCTGTCGCAATCCACGAACCACTTGGCGCTGGTCACAGCGGCGCGACATGCCGACTTCGACGCGGCATGGCGAGAGGTCAAACTGGCTTGCGCAGGGGCTGAGCCGGACTTGGGCTTGGCTCGCATCCGCGAAAATGCCAAGCAGTCCCAGTTGTTCGAGAGCGTCGCCGCCAAGGCGCCGGGCGAGCACGCCTCGGATGAAGACACGCGTCAGCTGATCCAGCGACTGGAGGTGTTACCCATCGAACTGCACGCGGTCGATGCGCTGCGCGAGAACGAGGCGATTGGTCAGTGCCGGCAGCTGTTGGCCTCGGGTGATTTGCCGGGAGCCGAGGCGTTGTGGGAGCGCTTGCTCAACTTGGCCAAGGACGCGCGTCTCGAACACGGGACCCTCCGGTTGCTCGACGTCTGGGAACAGTTGCGCGTTTCCTTCGATCTGCGGGACCACCCGGACTACCGATCGGACTGGGCGATCCTGTCGCGCTACTCAGCGGACCAGTCCGCGAGCATCGTCACGGCGTTGCCGAACGGACATCGCCTGGCGCGCGCGACTGAGACAACCCAACTCGTCGAAGGCCTGCGTGCAGACGTCGTGTCCATCGTCATCGGTGAATCGGGCAGCGGCAAATCGGCGTTGGCCAAGGCGGTTCTCGATGCCAACTGGTCGACGGCCGCGCAGCTTTGGTTGGGGCCGGAGGCGGCGGCCACGGTGCTGTCCGCGGTCAGACGCGGGCCGGCGGGTCTGCGCCACGAGTTGCGCGACCTGCTGCGCGGAACTCGTGCTCGCGAGAACGTGCTGGTCCTGGATGCGGCCGAGCAACTGGATGCTGCCGCCCTGGCCACGTTGGCGCAAGCGCTGTCGAGCGAATTGGTGGGTAATGTCGCGCACCGGCTCGCCGACTGGCGTGTCGTGGTCACAACGCAGCCGCGCGGGTTGCCGCAGCTAACCGCGGCGTTCGCCAAGCACGCCACGCACCTTGTCGAAATAGGCCCCGTGTCGACCGCAGAGGTCCGGGAGGCGGTGGCGGCCTCGCCGAATCTGCGGTGGCTGACCAGCCACGAGGCAACGCTTTTCGCCCTCACCAGCCTCAAGGCACTGGCGTGGGTGCTCGGGGCCGGCGCGAGCCTGGCCACGGCCGCGACCCCGTTGACTTCCCACATCCAGGTCGTGGAGGCGCTGTGGCAATTTTGGACGCAGCAAGACTTGGCAGCGCAAGCGCTTCTCATGCAGTTGGGCATGCGCGACGCGGAGTCGGAACACAGCTTCGCGCTGTCGTCGCTGGACGGCGATCAGCTAAAAGCGATCCAAGCGGGCCAAGCGACCCTGCCGTTGCGGGTGGACTCGACGACCAATCGTGTGCGATTCGAACACGACCTGGCCGCGGATTGGGCGCGTTTCCAACGCCTCAAGGAGCTGTCGACCGATCCCCAAGCGTGGGCAGCACTGGCTGCCCACCCGATGTGGGCCAACGCGTTGCGCCTGCTCGGCCAGCAACTTCTCCGTCGCCCTGCGGGGAACGGTACAGCCTGGGACGAAGCCTTCGCCATCGACAGCCCGCGTGCCGGCGTGGTGCAGGGCATCTTGTTCGATGCCCTGTGCCTGGATCCAGAAGCACTTCGCTTCTTGACCGAACGAGCAGACTGGTTGCTCGCTGACCACGGCCAGCGATTCGACCAACTGCTTACGCGCTTTCTCCACATCGCCACCTTGCCGCCGCAGACAATTCAAGCCTCGAGCGGGTGGTTCGAGCTATACGCGGAAACCCATCGCCGCGCGATCGTGATCGCGCGATGGGTGCCCATGCTGCAGTTCGTCCTGGCGCAGCAAGACAAGCTCGCAGAGCGAATGTCCGCCCCACTCGCCCGGTTCACGCACAGCTGGCTGACGCAAACGCCCAAGGATTTGGGCGAGAACAGTCCGACCCCGTTCCGCGGCGAGCTGGTCGATTTGGCGGTCGCAGTGGTTCGCTCGATACAAGTGCGCAGTGGTGCGGGCGATATCCTGGGCGACGTCGAAACCGAGTTCTACGCGGCGGTGCTTGCAGGCACGCCGGATCGACCCGCCGAAGTCGCGGCGTTGGTGCGTGAGCTGAGCGGGCGCACGCCGATCAACGCGCAGACCCAGTCGAGAATCCAGACCATCCTCGCCGAGCGCCACGCCCAGCACCAGCGGCGATTGGCGGCCGACCCCATGTTGCGCGCCCGTCACGAGGCCGCACGCCAAGCGAGCCGGATGGGCGGCCTGGGTCGGGAAAAGTTGCCGCCCTGGCCCATCGGCGCCAGCCATCGGGTCGACCGGGACTTTCGCAAATCGTGCTTCAAGGGCGGCGTCTTGGAGCCACTCATGCGGGTCGACCCCGCGACCGCCGCGGAGGTGTTGCTGGCGCTCATCGTCGACGATGAACCCGAGCGCGATTTTGATGCGGGTCGCCATCCGTACCGGGAGCGCCTGGGCCTGGATTATCCCGTCGACGCATTTCCCGCGATCTTCTGGAAGAGCCCGTTCTGGCCGTTTCTTCAGATCGCCCCCGATCACGCTCTTGCAGCGCTGCTGCAGCTGGTCGCCTTTTGCACCGAGCGCTGGGCCGAAGGCTCGCGCCGTTATGGCCTGGAACTGCCGATGGACGGGGCCGTGCACACCTTTACCGGTGGGCCGGACGTGTTCGCCTGGTCACAGGAAAGCTCCGCGCAGACGGGCAACCTGCATTGTGCGCTCGACAGCCTCGAATGTTGGCTGGTCACGCGGATCAACGAAGGCCTCGACGTGTCTGCCCGGGTCAGGCAGCTGCTTGCCGAATCGCGTTCGGCCGCGATCGTCGGCGTGTTGGTCAACGTGGGCAAGCATCAACCGCTGCTGTTTTCAGGCCCGTTGGCGCCGCTGTTGTCGCGACCGGAGCTGTATGCCTGGGACAGCCACCGGGTGGAGTGACCTGAGACGAATCATGTAGCCGCCCGGGAGGTGAGTTCTCTACCCTCGACAGACCAAGGAGAACTCATGAAGA
>NZ_JBQUZW010000030.1:0-4191 GCF_056313665.1 Lysobacter sp. DMC104
TCCAGCCGGGCGGCACCTGCTCGGTCACCGTCGTCGCCACGCCGTTGGCGACCAGTGTCTGCACCGACGAGTCGGCCGACGCACCGGCGGCGGTCGTCGTCACCGTCACGCCGGGCAGGGCCGCGGGCAGGCCGTTCGTCCCGGTGAACGCGAAGCTCCCCGTGCCGCCGAAACTCGTCTTGCGGATCGTCAGCCGGGCGACCACCGCATTGACGAAATCACAGGTCCAGCTCGAACCGGCGGTGACGTTCGCGGCCGGGATCGTCACCGTACCGATGGCGCCGCCGATGGCGGGCAGGCCGGTCGCGGCGAACGTGCTGGCGCCGTCGGTGCAACTCGCAGCTGTCAGGTTGTATCCCGCCGGCACGGTCTCGACGACATTGACCTGGACGCCGCTCTGGCCGATCACGATCGCCTGCACGCCCGCCGTGGCGGTGTCGGCATCGAAGCTTGTCGCCGTGCCGGTGGCCGTGGTGGTGATGCCGGCCGCGCCGTCGGCCACGGTCGGCGTGGTCAGGTCGGTATCGGCATTGCTCACGGTGAAGCTGCTCGATCCTGTTCCGCCGAGTGTGGTCTTGCGCAGCAGCAGCGTCGGATTGAGCACGGACACGGCGCTGAACTCACTGGTGTTGCCGGCGGTGCCTGCGCCGTCCTCGCGTATCGCGATCGCGGTGATCCGGTCGCCTGCGGCCACGCCAGCGACGGCCAACGTGCCAGCGTTCAATGTGCCGCCGGTCAGACCACTCAATGCACCCAGATAGACTTGGCCTTCACCTGCCTGCTTGCCATCGGCACCGACATCGCCGGTGGCCGCGCCGCTGGCCACCTTGTAGAACTCGAGTGTGTACGTGCCGGTACCACAATAGCTGGCGCCCACCGTCAATGTGCCGCCGCCGACCACCGCGTAGTGGATCGTCGGCCGGCCGAGATTGCCATTCATCGTGCCGCCGGCGAATGCACTGCAGCCGGCACCCGTCGACACACCGTTGACGCCGAGGTCGATCGCGTTGCCGCCGTTGCCGGAAAACCCGTTCTGGCTGATCCGGACCTGCTGCTCGGTCGTGGCCGACACGCTGGCAATGCCGACACCCTCGTTGGCGTTGGCACTGATGTCGTTGCCACGCACCAGCGCGGGCCCGGCGTAAGCGCCCGCCGCGAGCGTGGTGAACAGGATGCCCCGGCCTCCGCTGGCGGTGATCGTGTTGCCGATCACCTGATGGCCGCTGCCGGTGGCGTTCTCGGCCATGATGATGCCGTTGCCCGCCGATCCGCTCACCAGGTTGTGCAGGATCTGCACGTTGCGCGTGGCGCTGCTCACGCCCGCCGGACCGGAACCCGGGACGAGCATGCTGGCGGCCGTGTTGTTCCGGAACACGTTCTCGGCCACCACCAGGTTGCCGAGCGACAGGCCCGTGATGTTGCAGCCGATCATCGCGTTCCCGGTCGCCGTGATGGCGTTGTTCCTGATCTGCGCCACCAGGCCATTGATGCCCGAACACGCATTGACCGCAGTGGATCCCAGATTCAGCGCGATACCGCCTCCAAGTGAGACCGGACGCGCTGCGGTGCCATTCGGCTGCCAGCCGATGGCGTTCCATTGCACGAGCAGGCCAGTGACACCGCTGCTGCGGACCTGCACCGCCTCGGTGCCGGAGGTGATGGACAGGTGCTGCAGTTGCACGCCGCTGCTGGCGCCCACCTCGAACACTGCGGCGGTGGTCGCCGTACCGCCTGCCGTCGAGCCCTTCACTTCCAGTTCCGGTCTCGGGATCGCCGCGATCGTCATCTGGTCGCCATTGACACCGACCGTGGCGCCGGCTTCGAGATTGCCGGCGGCAGTGTCCAGTACCGTGACACCGTCCACGCGGCTGTAGGCGGTACCGTCCACGATCGTGGAGACGGCATTCGCGCCGCTGATCACCGGTAGATTGGTGGTCGGCGCCACGCGCCACCAAGTGGGTTGATTGGTCGCGACCGCGGGCACGAAGCGCATCGCATTGGCGCCGGCGATGGTGTTCGCATTGGCGATGAACTGTCGCAGCGAGCCTTGGCCGCTGTTGCCTGTATGGGTCACCACGTTGAAGCTGAAACCGAAGTCGGCGTCGGCGATCGCATTGGTCCCCACCACGAGGCGGGTCACGTGTTCGTTGTTGTTCAACGCCACGCCGGGATTGTCGACGGTGCCACCCCGGCGACCGCCGTAGCAGGCGCCATTGGCCGGATTGGCCGCGGTGCCGGTGGTGACCGTGGCGCTGTTGTTGGTGTAGATGGGCGGTGTGCCGCCGACGCACAGGGGACCGTACCCCGCACCGCCCGCCGCGCCGGCGTTGCCGGTGCCCGCGGCCGCGTAGGTCTGCTCGCCCAGCACGCCGGCCGTGCCGGAAGCGGTCGTGCCCGGACGATCCACGGTCACGTAGTAAGTGCCACCGACCAACGTATTGAAGCTGTAGGTGCCGGCGATGCCGCCGACGGTGCTGGTCGTGGTGGTGGACTGTTGCGTGCCGGCACTGTTGAACAGACGCACCGTCACGCCGTTGATGCCGGGATTGACGCTGCTGCCGATGGCGCCATCGGCGAGCAGCTCCCCGGAGGTGTCTTCGAACACCCGGCCGGACACGGTGGTCCGCACGGCCAGACACTGGCTCGTCACGCCGTTGACGAGACTGGACAGACCGCTGATGTTGGCACTGCCATTGGTATTCGCCGCCTGCGGGCAAGCGCCCAGCGTCGGCGAGGCGGCGCTCGTCACCTGCACGGCGATCGTGCAGGTGCTCGCGCCCGAGGCGAGCGTGCCGCCCGAAAACGCGATCACCGTGCCGCCGGCCGTGCCGGTCACGATCCCGCCGCACTGCGAGGCGGTCGGAGCGCTCGCCAGTACCAGACCGCTCGGCAGTGTGTCGGTGAAGCCGAGGCCCGTCCAGGCCGGGTTCCCGGTCGTGTTGGTGATCGTGAACGTGAGCGTCGTCGTGGCGCCGGCCACGATCGCGGTCGGCGAGAATGTCTTCGTCAGCACGGGAATCGCGATCAGCACGGAACCGGCGCCGCCCGGCTGGTTCCGGCCTACCCCGCCCGCGCCGCCGGTCGATGCGATGGTCGGCGCGGACACAAACGCATTCGCGCCGGTCGTGTAGCACGACGTCCCTGCACCGCCACTTCCGCCGCCGGCGTTATGGGAACCGCCCGCGCCACCGGCACCACCAACGCGACCGCCGCCGCCGCCACCGCCGCCGCCGCCGCCGAATCCACCGTTGTTGCCCGTGCCGCCCGATGTTCCGTTACCGGTCAACGGGCAACTGACGATGTTGGTGATGACCGCACTCGCGGTCTGCCCCGTGTTACCAAGACAGGCGCCAGCGACGGTTCCGCCCGAAGCGCCGCCACCGCCACCGCCGCCTGCCACCTGCAGCACGGTGCCGTTCACCATGAGCGTCGTCCCACCGCCACCACCGCCACCCGAGCCATTGCCGCCGGCCGGTGGCGCAGAGGCGGATGACGCCCCGCCACCGCCGCCTGCACCGATGCCCGAACCGCCCGCACCGCCTCCCACGTTCGGGATGGCGCCGTTGCCGCCGCCACCGCCAGCGCCGATACGGCCGGACAGGACATCGCCGGGCGCCACGGCAATAGTGGCGGTGGCTCTCGCCCCGGTTCCGCCATTGCCGGGTTCCGCACAATTCGAAGGCCCGCCGGCACCACCGCCCGCGCCGGTGATCGTCACCCGCACCGCGGTGACGCCCGCCGGCACCGTGTAATTCCAATTGCCGGGGGTCGAGCTGGAATACAACTGCGCGGAGGCGACCGGTATGTACAGCGCGGCGAGACAGGCCACCAATCCACGCAGGCATCGGCGACGCATGAACGAGCCGATGCGATCATCGCGGATGGCACGCTTTCTCATCACTCCACCGTGACCTGATAGGTGACGCTGCCCGACTGCCCCGGCGCCAGCGTGCCCACGTACGTCCAGTCGATCGCTCCCGCCGCGCCCACCGCAGGCTGCTGCGTCACGTTGCAACCCGTCAGGTCCGCCGGCAGCGGCGCCCCGCACGACGCCGACACGTACTGCGTGTACGCAGGCGTCGCGTCGTGCACCACCAGCGTCCCGATCGACTCAGGGCCGTTGTTCCGGAACGTCACCTCGTACTCCAGCACGTCGCCCGTCCGCGCCTGGTTGCTCGTCGCATACGCCGT
>NZ_JBQUZW010000031.1:0-1250 GCF_056313665.1 Lysobacter sp. DMC104
CCCCTCGACATTCCGGCCGAGTTGCTGGAGAAGTGGATCCCGGGCCCGATGGATGCCGCCGGTATCGAGGCGGTGTTCCAGCGCCTGAAGAAGGCCGTGATCGAGCGTGCCCTGGGGGCTGAACTGGGCATGCACCTGACCGGTCCGGACGCGGGCGTGTCGAACCATCGCAATGGACGCAGCAGCAAGACCTTGCTGACCGATGAGGGGCCGATCCGGATCGATGTGCCGCGGGACCGTGCGGGCACGTTCGAGCCGCAGCTGATCCCCAAGCACGAGCGCCGGTTTGCCGGGTTCGACGAGAGGATCGTGTCGATGTATGCCCGAGGCATGACGGTGCGGGAGATCCAGGCGCACCTGGCCGAGATGTACGCGGTGGAGGTGTCGCCGGACTTCATCAGCAAGGTCACCGACGAGGTGATGGGGGAAGTCCACGCCTGGCAGACGCGGCCACTGGAGCCGATGTATCCGGTGGTGTTCTTCGACGCGCTGCGGGTGAAGGTGCGTGAAGACGGGGTGGTGAGGAACAAGGCCGTGTACCTGGCGCTGGGGATTCTGGCCGACGGCACGCGCGATATCCTGGGGCTGTGGATCGAGAACACCGAAGGCGCGAAGTTCTGGATGCGGGTGTTCAATGACCTGAAGACCCGGGGCGTGGAAGACATCCTGATTGGCGTCGCCGACGGGCTCAAGGGCATCTCGACGGCGCTGGAAGCGGTGTTTCCGCAGGCCACGCTGCAGACCTGCATCGTGCATCTGATCCGCAGCAGCCTGTCGTATGCCGGCCACAAGGACCGCACGGCGCTGTCACACGCGCTCAGGCCGATCTACACGGCACCGACAGCGGAAGCGGCCGAGACCGAACTGGCGTGTTTCGAAGCCAGTCCGTGGGCGAAGAAGGTTCCGACGGTCGCGCCAGCCTGGCGCCGGGCATGGACGCAGGTGGTGCCGTTCTTCGCATTCCCGCCGGAGGTTCGCCGCATCATCTACACGACGAATGCGATCGAAAGCATCCACAGCCGGCTTCGCAAGATCATCAAGACCCGGGGCCACTTCCCGGGCGACGATGCCGCGACCAAGCTGATCTGGCTGGCGCTGCGCAACATCACGGCGCAATGGCGCAACCCGTCGATCATCTGGAAAGCCGCGATGAACCAGTTCGCCGTAATCTACGGTGACCGCTTCACAAGACCACGTGAACTGCCCTGAATCGATGTCCGCCCCGAGCACACAAAAAATCTGACACACCC
>NZ_JBQUZW010000032.1:0-1096 GCF_056313665.1 Lysobacter sp. DMC104
CGACGTCCCCCCGCTTTTGAGTAGCAGCCGGATCTGGAGTCCAATTCCCCAGAGAGAGGAGATTGGACGTGAAGAAGCGATTTACGGAAGAGCAGATCATCGGCTTCCTGCGTGAGGCCGAAGCGGGCCTGGCGGTGAAGGAACTGTGCCGGCGGCACGGGTTCAGCGAGGCCTCGTACTACCAGTGGCGGAGCAAATTCGGCGGGATGAGTGTGTCGGAGGCCAAGCGTCTGCGCGAGTTGGAGGCGGAGAATGCGCGCCTGAAGAAGCTGCTGGCCGAGTCGGCGCTGGAGAACGAGGTGATCAAGGAGGCGTTGCGAAAAAAGTGGTGACCGCGCCGGCCCGACGCGTGCTGGTGCGGCAGATGGTGGATCGTGGGCTGAGCGAGCGGCGTGCGCTGTCGGTGGTGCGCATGAGTGCCAGCGCCTTGCGCTACGCGCCGCGTGCTGATCGCGACGTGGACCTGCGGGAGCGGATCGTGGCGCTGGCCCAGCGCCATCGGCGCTACGGCGTGGGGATGATCCATCTGAAACTGCGGCAGGCCGGGGTGATGGTGAACCGCAAGCGCGTGGAACGGTTGTACCGGCAGGCGCAGTTGCAGGTTCGCCGGCGCAAGCGCAAGAAGGTGTTGCCGGGCCAGCGGCAGCCGCTGGTGCGACCGACACGCGCGAACCAAGTCTGGTCGATGGACTTCGTCTTCGATCGGACCGCCGATGGCCGGGTGCTCAAGTGTCTGACAATCGTCGATGACGCGACGCACGAGGCGGTGTGCATCGAGGTGGAGCGTGCGATCTCGGGCCATGGTGTGGCCCGTGTGCTGGACCGACTGGCCCGCGTCCGCGGCTTGCCGGAGGCGATCCGGACGGACAACGGCAAGGAGTTCTGCGGCAAGGCGATGCTGGGCTGGGCGCACGGACGCGGCGTGAAGCTGCGTCTGATCGAGCCGGGCAAGCCGAATCAGAACGCATACATCGAATCGTTCAATGGCCGGCTACGCGACGAATGCCTCAACGAGCACTGGTTCACCCACCTGCTGCACGCACGGACGCTGATCGAACAGTGGCGACGGGAATACAACGAGGAGCGGCCAAAGAAG